>SKRC01000105.1 GCA_007118695.1 Balneolaceae bacterium
CTGAATTCTGAATTCTGAATATCAATCCCCTTACAACAATTGCCTCTTATCGCGGCTCCCTTTACTTTAGTTTGATAAAGAAATAAACCATTATCAACCACCTAATCTTAAATCAATCCCCCAATGTCCCGCAATCAATTCAATATCGACGATCCATTTCAATTTGAATCCGAACTGACTGAAGATGACCGGATGATCATGGAGAGTGCCCGGGAATATGCCCAGTCGAAGCTGGAACCGCGGGCACTCGATGGGAACCAGGAGGAAGTTTTTGATATCGGAATGGCCAAAGAGATGGGAGACCTGGGTCTTCTCGGAGCTACGATCGACCCCGAATATGGCGGGGTTGGGGCAAGTCAGACTGCGTATGGCCTGATTGCCCGGGAAGTGGAGCGGGTCGACTCGGGATACCGCTCCTTCATGTCGGTACAAAGTTCGTTGGTGATGTATCCAATCTCCATTTTCGGAACCGGGGAGCAGAAAGAGCGTTTCCTGCCGAAACTGGCTACCGGCGAGATGATTGGCTGTTTCGGGCTGACCGAACCCGACCACGGCTCCGACCCCGGGTCGATGGTGACGACCGCCCTGAAAACCGATGGCGGATGGAAACTGAACGGGGCCAAAGCCTGGATCACCAACTCGCCGATCGCGGATGTGGGCGTCGTCTGGGCCAAGGCGAAGGAGTCGAAAAGCGATGAGCCGGTTATTCGCGGTTTTCTCGTGGAAAAAGGGATGGAAGGATATTCCGTTCCGGCCACGAAACACAAAATGAGCCTCCGCGCCTCCTCCACCGGTGAGATGGTGTTTGAAGATGTATTTGTCCCCGATGAAAATGTTTTTCCCGAGATCCGTGGGCTGAAGGGCCCATTCATGTGTCTCAACAGCGCTCGCTACGGGATCGCCTGGGGTGTTGTCGGGGCTGCTGAATTCTGTTACCAGAAGGCACGGCAATATGTGAGCGAGCGCAAGCAGTTCGGCTATCCGATCGCGGCCAACCAGCTTCCGCAAACCAAACTTGCCGATATGCTCACCGATATCACCTCCATGCAGATGCTTGCCTGGCGGCTTGGCCGGCTAAAAGATAAAGGGCGCGACCATCACGCCATGACCTCCCTCGCCAAGCGCCACAATGTGGGCAAAGCCCTGGAGATTGCACGTGTAGCCCGCGATATGCACGGCGCCAACGGCATTACCGGTGAATACCGGGTTATCCATCATATGGTCAACCTTGAATCGGTCAACACCTATGAAGGCACATATGATATTCACGGACTGATTCTTGGCCGGGAGATTACCGGCATCCAGGCATTCATGCCCCGCGGAAACGATATGCCGAAGGGCTAGGTAATCAACTAAAAACTACGGTTCTACACTTAAACGGGTTCCCAACATCCCGGCACTACGAACAGTTGGAACACATCATCTTTAATGAGGATAATGCCAGCCTCTTTATGCAACCCTGTATCACCCGCAAAAATTGAGAGAAGTACGATACAGTATCTCCGCCAGGGTGATGACCGAATCGATATCCACCCATTCAACATCCTCATGAATACCATCGCCTTTCGGGCCGATAATCACCGATTCGATGCCCGCTTCGCCAAAAATAGAAGAGTCTTCCCACCAGGTATGGCCGATGAATGCGGGTTTTGAACCGAGAGTGGTGGCAACAACTGCCGCCGTCTCTTTGACTATCCGGGCATGCTGATCAATTTCATAGGGGCTTCGCCAGATCACCTTTTCCAGTGTTGCCCGAAAGCCGGGCACTTTTTTCTCCAGCTTTTGGATGATTTCATGAAGATTCGAATCGATCTCCGTCTCTGTTTCACCCGGCACTGTTCTTCGTTCCACATGAATCGTACACTCACCGGAATAGATAAACAGGCTTCTTCCACCGCTTATCAGTGGCACATGCATCGAAGCTTCACCACAGAGCGGGTGCTTTTTCCATTCGGGCAGTTTTTTTGAGAGTTTGTCCAGTTCCGCCAAAAGTAATCCCATCCGGGTATTTGCATCAATTCCCTGTCTGTGGCGGCCTCCATGTGCCGTTTTGCCATAAGTGGTAAGCTTGTACACACCAAACCCGCGGTGGGCAAGACAGATATCCAGCCCGGTAGGCTCTGTTACGATGGATGCATCCGTTTTCAGTTTTTTAACCAATGCCTGCGCACCGATGCTTTTATGCTCTTCATCAACAACAAAGGAGAGGATAAGGTCTCCTTTCGGAACCCAGCCTGTATCCCTGATCGCTTTTCCAGCAGCCAGTATCGCTGCAATGCTTCCCTTCATGTCATAAGAGCCGCGGCCGTACAGTTTGCCATTTTCAATTCTCCCTGAAAACGGATCGTTCATACCGGCAACTCCCACCGTATCCATATGGGCATTCAGCATCAGTGACCTGCCACCGCCTGAGCCCGGCAACATTCCCGTTACATTGAAACGGCCCGGCAGAAGCTCATCAAGCTCCACCTCTATGCCCAGTTCTTCAAGAAGGCTGAAGATATACCGCCCGACCTCCTCTTCCCCGGCGCCATCACTTTCAAGCCCGGGATTCACGGAGTTGATCCGGACCAGCTTCTGCAGTGTATCAACGGTAAAGCTTTGATCGATCATGAAGCCGCTTTCTTTAAAAGGTTAATGCCTTTTCAAGATCTCCTATTAAATCTTCAGCATTTTCGATGCCGGCCGAGTAACGGATCAAGCTCTCGGAGATGCCCAGCTGTCTGCGCTGCTCTTCAGTCAGCTCCACATGACTTGTTGTTCTTGGGGGGCCTGCGAGAGTGTTAACCGATCCCAGACTGGCAGCAAGGTGTACAAATTTCATATTGTGGAGAAGGGCTTTCACCTCCTCGTAGCCGCCCTTCAGTGTAAAGCTGAGTATCCCCCCGAACCCGTACATTTGCCTCTTTGCAATTTCATGGCCGTGATGGCTCTCAAGGCCGGGATAAAACACCTCATCCACTTTTGGGTGCCTGCTCAGGTAGGTTGCAATTTTCATGGCGTTGTCATTATGACGCTCAACACGCAACTCCAGGGTCTTCATTCCGCGGATAACGTTGTATGCCGTTTCAGGGTGTAGGCTGGCACCGTTTATCTCCCTGAATTGAAAAACCCGGCCCACCAGCTCTTTTTTGCCGCATATCAATCCGCACAAGGTGTCGGAATGGCCGCCGAGAAACTTGGTGGCACTGTGAACCACAATATCAACACCCAGCTCAAGCGGATCCTGGTTGATGGGCGTTGCAAATGTGTTGTCGGCCACCGTTACTGCACCGGCTTTTTTCGCGGCCAGGGCGATCCTTTTAAGATCGATGATTTTCAGAGTCGGGTTGGTGGGTGATTCCAGGTAAACAAGCTGACACCCTTTAGCAATTTCACGCTCGATCTCTTCATGGTCAGTGGTCTCGCAGAGCTGCACCTCAATATTAAATTTGGGCAGATACTCCAGGAATATTTTACTTGTACCGCCGTAAGAGTCTTTGATGGATACCACGCGGTCTCCGGGTTTTAGAAGGGCAAAGAGTGTGTTACTTATCGCTGCCATTCCCGTTGCAAAAGAGATGGCAGCTTCGGCATTTTCCAGCACCCTGATTTTCTCCTCAAGTACCTGAACTGTAGGGTTGGTGTTGCGGCTGTAAATATGCCCCGGCCTGTTGCCCCTGGCCGCCTCATACCATTCGTCCAGGTCATCATAGGCGAATGTCACACTGTTATAAATTGGCGGTGTATGACTCCCTTCTGAAAACGAATACATTTCCCCTGCCCAGACAGAAGCAGTGCCTTTTTTATATCTGGTAAAATCCATGCAATTACCCTGTTTTAGGTGTTTGCCCATAAATAACAGGGATAGATGGATGAATAGCAATGGACTATTGAATAAACAGTGTAAAGTCACAGCAATCCTGGTATAAAAATCCGGATACCCACTGCAACATCCGGCGAAACTAATTCCGGTTAACTTGTTCGACAGGAGAACTGTTTCAGTGTGCCAGTGGGTCAGTGTTTTATTGATATTGTTCATGGCCCTTCGAGCCTTCGGAGTTCGTACATTTATTCTTCCGTTCATCGGCTCTCCCGCCCTGCTTCCCGTATGTAGATTTAAACCCAAACATTTAGTAATTTAAAACACAGATGTATGTAATATTTTGGAGGAAGCATGAAAGCTGAACTGCCTGCCCTGGACAATACAGTACAGGTAAATATTGAGCTCAATGAGTGGCTCTATTGGCAGGTACTTTACCAGCAATCCGGCACTACGGCTGTAACCGACCCCACACAACCCTTCTTTATTGGCGCCATCCCTGAAGTGGATATTCTGACCTACAACCGGGTTATAGGCCTTGGATTAGAGGAGCCGGCAACGCAAAGTCATATTAAGTACATCCTGCGATTCTACAGTGGTGTTGGAGTAAAACGTTTTTTCGTTCAGGCAAGCCCGTTCGCAAAACCTTTTGATCTCATCCAAATACTGGAGAGACACGGACTGACCTATTATAATAACTGGGCAAAACTTTATAGGAAGGTAGATGCCCCCATCCCTCCACCACAAACCGATCTGACTGTGATAGAGATCGACCAAAATTATGCCGATCTCTTCGGTGAGATAGTCATCCGTCCTTTCGGATGGGATTCTTATAAAGATATTCTCTCTCATCTGTTTTCAAAAACAGTGGGGCAGCCCGGTTACCGGCACTATTTTGCCCTCGACGGGGAGACTCCGGTTGCGGCTGCTTCATTGTATGTAAACAGAGACAGTGCCTCACTCGCCATGGCTGCCACACTCGAAGGCTACCGGGGCCGCGGTGCACAAAGCGCTTTGCTTGCCCGAAGAATACAAGACGCCCGTGAATTGGGTTGCCGCCATTTGTTCAGTGAAACTGCAGAAGATACCCCCGATAACGATTCTCCCTCCTTCCGAAACCTCCGCCGATACGGATTCAAGCTGGCTTATCTGCGCCCAAATTATCTCTGTCATTTGGGGTGACCGGATACCGGATATGTCAAATTGATGATGGAAAATGTTATATGTCAAATTTGGTAACTCTCCGATAGAGTACATTGACACTGACACACTTTAGCACTATAGCACTATAGCATTTTATTGAACACTTCCGCCATTTGGGATGATTATCATCCCGACAATCATTCGAAATTCGACATTCCTTGTTCATTATTCAATATTCCCTCGCTCCCTGCTCCCTGCTCCCTGCTCCTCGCACCTTGATCCTTGATCCTTGCCTCACTCAAGCCGGATATACGCCCGGATCAGCTTATCCCCGACCCGGATCTGATCAGCCACATCCATACCTTCGACAACCTCACCGAAAATCGTATACCGGCCATCCAGGTGAGGGGCCAACTGATTCATGAAAAAGAACTGGCTGCCTTCCGTATCCGGCCCCGAGCTGGCAATACCGGCCATTCCCCGCTCAAAACTTTTCACCGACGGTTCAATCGGCACCTGATACCCCGGCCCACCTATACCGCTTCCACCACTCACATCTCCTCCCTGAATAACAAAATTGGGAACGACCCTGTGAAATGAAATTCCGTTGTACGCACCGGCCCGGGTCAGACTGTCAATAGACGAAACGGTCGCAGGTGCACTTAGTGGATCCATGGCTACGACAATACGCCCGGCGTCGGTCTCCAATACCCAATGCGGCCGTGTTCCCATCTCATACAACACCTCCCAGTCCGGCTCGCGAAAGGGTGCCGGCTCACGATCCATCTGCTCAGGTACCTGCCAGCCGGCCTCCCGAAGTTTTTCATTGACTGAACGATACCCAAATTCAGCCATCGACATGATGAACGGTTCAGCCTGATGGTCAAACCTGCCTGCAAGATTCTCAGCCAAAATTTCATAAAGTCGATGGTGATCCCTGAACGAATACGTCTCCATCGCCTGCATCAGCCGTTCAAAATGCTCATCCGGTACATATTCATTTTTTGTGATAAGTGGGCTAACTGCCTGCAATACCGCGGCAGACCCCGACTCAGCCCCTTTCCAGAAAAGTTCAGTGATTTTCTCAGTGAATTCATTTCCCGCTTCAAGGTTTTCAGCAAATTCGACCAGCGCCCGCATGGCATGATACGCCGGGATACTGTGCTCACCGATCATGCTGTCAATTCTGTCAAGATAATCCCGGCCATTTTCATGAACTGCATAGAGCCGCAAAACCCACTCTGCCAGGTATGGATTAGCGTCCATTTCCCGGTCAGCCCTGTGAAGGTATTCATGGATATCCATGCCATTTGCCTGAAGCAGATACAACCCTTCAACAAAGAGGCCGCCATCGCCTCCCTTACTTACGAACTCCGATTGAATAAACTCCAGCAGTGATTCCGGTATCTCATCCATTCCGAGCAGAACACCGAACAGTTCAGTAACAACGTGTGGATGGCTGTGGGTCAGTAACTGCCTGGCATCATCATCAGTCCATTCCACGTTCTCAAAACTCCTTGCCAGTTCCGTAGCCAGGTGCGGGTACCGGTACAGGTTAACTCCGCGCTCATCCATCACAGTGCGAAAGGCTTCAGTCCCCAAAATTCTTACTGCATATTGGTCCAGGTAGGGATCTGTCTGCGGGCCGGTATTGATCCAGCCTTCGCGGATGAGCCGATATGCCGGCGAACCGGTTTCCGGCCGGGCCTCTTCATTCCTGTAAAACCCATAGAGCAGCCTAACCTGAATCTCTGTTTCATCCGATTCAAAAGCGGTGCGGGAAATCCAGGTTTTCAATCGCTCTGATATGCGCTGCGTGCTCACAATTCTGCCGGCGGCAAGCGCACAATCTGGATCAGCCGTTAAAACAGCCTCATGGCTCAATAACATTTCAAGAGTTTCCGGGCCTCCCAGTTCTCCCAATGCCCTGCACGCATAGCCCCGGTCGATGGCCCCTTCTTCCCACCAATTTTCAATCCTGTTCAGTAGGGAGGATTCAACATCGTGATACCCCAACATCATCCACCCTTCCTCGCGATCCTTATCCTTCAACAACTCCAGCAACTTCTCATCGACACTCAGATCTGAATGAAATAATGCCTTCCAGGCATAGCCACTCGCCTCCGGCGCTCTCTTGCCGAGGTGTTCAAAAATATCGGAACCGCTGCGGTAAATCAGGTCTTGATATACCACCGGATAATCATCCATGATCACTCGATTTCTTTCGGAAGCCTCGCCCTGCCACTGC
>SKRC01000191.1 GCA_007118695.1 Balneolaceae bacterium
ACATGAATATCTTTCAGCCGCAGCTGAAGGGTCCTCTTGTTATTCCAAAAATTCTCCTCAAGCACATAGGCCAGGTCAATCCGCCGGTTGCCCGACTGCCTGACGTACGGATGAAACTCGTGCATGTTGAATCCAATGGCGTCAAATATGCCCGACCCGTTCTGATGCACCCGTAGCTTGAGATGGCCGTTGCCGACTATGGCCGGATCCCCGTACAAATCAACGTCTTCACTGACAAAGACCGGCCTCAGGTTCCCGGGGCCGAACGGCTCAAACTGACTCAACAGCTTCCAGAAACTCATATCCACTTCACTCAGATCGATGCGGGAATCGATCATCAGTTCCGGCTTGAAATCATTTTCCTGAAGTTTTTCAAAAGCGATTTCATCGATCCGCCTGCGAAATTCCGCCAGGTTTTCCTTCTCCATGGTCAGCCCGGCCGCAAATTCGTGGCCGCCAAACTGCTCCAGCAAATCCTCACAATCCTTCAATGCATCATATATATTAAACCCTTTCACGGAGCGGGCCGACCCTTTCACCTTACCCTCTACCGTACTCAACATGATCGCCGGCCGGTAGTAGGTATCCACCAGCCGGGATGCCACAATGCCAATGACCCCAAGGTGCCACTCCGGGCAGTGAAGTACCATGGATGATAGCTCCTCCATGTCGTACTTGCTGTCGATCATGGCCATCGCCTCATCCATGGTTTTTTTATCGGTTTTTCTCCGGGTTTTATTGATCTCCTCCAGCCTTTCCGCATACCTTTTCGCCTGCTCCGGAGATTCGGAGACCATCAGCTCTACGGCAACGGTTGCATCACCCATCCGGCCGGCGGCATTGATCCGGGGGCCTACGGAAAAGACGATCGTGGACGTGGATACCCTGGCCCCGTCGTTCCTGATAACATCAAGCAGAGCTTTTATGCCGGGGCGCGGATTTTCATTGATCATCTCCAGCCCTTTCCTCATCAGTACCCGGTTTTCACCGACTACCGGCACAATATCGGAGGCGATGGAAATGGCAATCAGGTCCAGGTAAAGGTAAGCCACTTCGGGCTTCAACCCCAGTTTCTCAACGGTTGCCTGGATCAGTTTAAACCCCACACCTGCCCCGGACAGGCCGTCAAACGGATAGGCACAGTCCGGCCTTTTGGGATCCAGCACGGCAGCACATTCTGGAATCTCATCACCCACGGTGTGGTGGTCGCAAATGATCAGGTCAATGCCCAGTTTCTTCGCCTGCCCGGCCTCTTCAACCGCCGTAATGCCGCAATCCACGGAGACAATCAGCGAAGCGCCGATTTCCCTGGCATGCCTGATGCCATCCGCGTTGATGCCATAGCCTTCCTTGAAGCGATGTGGGATATAATAGGAGACATCGACTCCGAATTTCTTGAGAAACAGGAGAACAGCAGCCGTGGCCGTGGTTCCGTCGACATCATAATCGCCGTACACGAGCACCTTTTCCCTTTTGCGGATAGCGTTCGACAAACGGGTCGAGGCCTTCTCCATATCCTTCATCAAAAAAGGATCGTGAATATGGTTGATATCAGGCCTGAAAAATGTTTTTGCCTGGTCAAATGTTTCAATTCCCCTTAACGTGAGAAGGCGTGCAATCACAGCGGGTACACCCAGCTCTTCCTGCAACTCTACGACAGAGTCCCGCCTCTCCGGTTCTGCATAGACCCATCGGAATGACATTGTTATTTCTCGGTTTTATTATCATTAAACAGGCCCGCCGGCATCACCCTCTGCGTCCAGGTACAAATAAATTGGTCTCAGAACTTTAAATAGATTTCCTTTCCAGGCATCAACAATCACTTAACCAATAACCTAAGATAACAGACTATGGGACTTTTTCACCCATTCACTCCGGAATAATTTATATACCCGGTGCAAAGCATGCAATCACGCCCGCGCATTCACAAAACCGGGACGGGTATAAATTTAAATATGTAACCATTTGGAAAAATTCAAGTGTGAATGGGCTTCACCGCTGCAGTTATCCATGGCCTTCACCTTTTCTTCAAAATTATTTACTTTGCAAAAGCAGAGACGCGGAATCTGAGTATTCTCATCCGGGAACTTCCCGTCCCGATAAAATCGATGACTATTTAAGAATGATGATTTATTAGGTATCGCTTCAAAACTGTATATTGTGGAAGCGGTTCCAGACACGTCAAATGATTAATTTTCAAAAGATTTTGGGCCAATGAGTGACACGACTGCTTTATTGAAGAAAAAAAGAACCATG
Organism: Balneolaceae bacterium; assembly: GCA_007118695.1. Taxonomy (GTDB): domain Bacteria; phylum Bacteroidota; class Rhodothermia; order Balneolales; family Balneolaceae; genus SKRC01. Next base: position 2,257 of record SKRC01000191.1, read on the forward strand.
GATAAGAATTTTCCGGTATTCAATCAGCTCGAATCGAAAGAGCATGAACAAGTTGTCCTTTGCTCGGATCCGGGTTCGGGACTGAGGGCAATCATTGCGATTCACGATACAACCATCGGCCCGGCTCTTGGCGGCCTGCGCATGTGGCCCTACCAAAACGAATCGGAGGCTCTTACCGATGTGTTGCGGCTCTCAAGGGGCATGACATACAAGGCAGCCCTATCCGGACTCAACCTGGGTGGCGGCAAAGCGGTGATTATCGGCGACCCTCACAAGGATAAAAGTGAAGCCCTGTTCCGGGCCTTTGGCCGTTATATCGATGGGCTGGGCGGAAGATACATCACGGCAAAAGATGTTGGCATCAACGTGCAGGATATGGAGTGGGTCCATGCCGAAACCAAATACGTGACCGGTATCCCGAAAATCCTGGGCGGCAGCGGCGACCCCTCTCCGGTTACCGGATATGGCGTCTTTATGGGTATGAAAGCATGCGCCAGGAAAGTGTACGGGAGCGACTCCCTTGAAGGCAAACGGGTAGCCATCCAGGGCGCCGGGCAGGTAGCCTCTTTCCTGGCCGATTATTTGAGCCAGGAAGGGGCAAAACTCTTCATTTCCGATATCTATGAAGAAAAAGCAAAAAAAGTTGCCGGACGGACGAAGGCTGAAGTCGTGGATCCTGATGAGATTTATAGCCTGGATGCAGATATCTTCAGCCCCTGTGCCCTTGGCGGGGTCATCAACGACGAAACTATTGACCAATTCAGGGTGGATATCATTGCCGGCGGGGCCAATAACGTTCTTGACGACGAAGAGAAGCACGGACAAATGCTCCTGGACCGGGGCATCATCTATGCCCCCGACTATGTAATCAATGCAGGCGGGCTGATCAATGTCGCCGGTGAACTGGAAGGCTATGACAGTGAAAGAGCCCATAACAAAGCTTCCAAAATTTACGATACAATCCTCGATATCCTCAACTATTCCGAGGAAAACCAGACCCCGACATTCACCTCTTCCAATATCCTTGCCGAGGAACGCATCAAACAGATTGGCCGAATCGATTCCATTTACTCATCAAGCAGCCGTTTCTCCAAACGCAAGGGGGAGGTTTTTTTGAGAAACAGGGGGTAGTTTTATAGTCATGAGTCGTGAGTCATAATTGAGTATTTGTCCTTCCCTGATTTTGCTTGAGCGGTGGGTGTATGTGATATTGTTGATGGCAAATGTCAAATGTACTCTAACCGAGAGTTGCCAATTTTGACATTTTACATTTTCCATCATCAATTTGACATCAATACGCTCCTGTACCATAAAATAGTATCCGGTATCTTGCTTTATCTGCCATTGCCACTGCCAACAGAACACCCCTCAAAAGCTTGCGCTGAACGCGCAACCTTTGTCTCCCCTCAAGGAGGAGAGTTCCTGCCAACCTGCCGACTGCTCCCGGCACCCCTCAAATTTAAGTGCTGAAAGCACTTTAATTATCTCCCCTGGGAGGTGAGAAAAATACGTGTTGAACAGGGCATTTCGAAATTGCAACTTTATTGGGCACTCTTGCGTATATTTTCCCGGAAATTTTCTTGAACACGCAAAAAACACAGGGATATGGAGCGAATAAAGAATACATGGTCGCTGATGAAAAGTGCCTTTTCCGTGCTGATGCAGGAAAAAAAGCTTCTGGTTTTTCCGGTACTTTCCGGTTTGTGCACCATCATTATCATGCTCACGTTTTTCCTGCCGCTTCTGGCATTTGAAAGCAGCTGGATTGATGACCTGCAGGCCGGCATGCCTGGCTGGACATTCTTTTTGGTCATTTTTCTGTTCTACTTTGTCAACTACTTTTTCATGATCTTTTTCAATTCGGCTGCCGTTGTATCGGCGATCTATGTCATGCGCGACGGGTCACCCTCCATCGGTAAGGCGATCAAAATCGTGATGGGCAGAATCGGTGCCCTGGCCGGGTGGACACTCATCGCTGCCACCATCGGGCTGATCATCAACTCACTTGAAAACCAGTCGGATAAGTTTGGCAGTCTGTTTACAGGGCTTCTCGGGCTCAGCTGGACTGTCGTCAGCTTCCTGGTGCTGCCCATCCTTGTCATCGAAAACAAGGGTCCGATCTCCTCGCTGAAAGAATCGGCAAGGATGCTCAAGCATTCCTGGGGCGAGCAGCTGATCGGACATTTCAGTTTCGGCCTGATCTTTTTCCTGTTGATGCTTCCGGGGGTTGCCATCGTCGGCGGCATGTATTTTTTCGGCGAACTGTTCGGGCTGATTGCACTCGGGATTTTCTTGCTCTATGCCGTTGGCCTTGGAATCATACAATGGATTTTACAGTCGATTTTTATGGGCACCGTCTATATGTATGTGCGGGATCATAAAATTCCCGGCTCGTTTACCGTTTCTCAGCTTAATCAATCCCTGTACTGACATTCCCCGGATATCGCCCAATTTTAGGTTTGATTTGTTTGAAACTCACCAGGCTCATTTTTGCTTGAGAAGCGAAATTGGTGCCTGGACAAGGCTGCAGATTGGACTTTGGGCTGATATTCTCCGTAACTTTTGTCCGTAACCATATCGATCGACTTTACTTGCAATACATTCGCCGGAAAACTTTAACAAAATTTTTCCGGCATAATTCATGTTATGGATAGTGGTTTAATACATTCATCTTACAATCGGCTATGTCTCTTAAAGAATCATTTAAATTTAAAGATCGCCTGATCAAAGGCATTTCCCCTGAGGGGTATTTCAGGGTATCTGTAGTTAAAACCACGGACGTCGTTCGAACGGCCCAACAGCGGCATAACCTGTCCCTTATTAACACCTTGCTGCTTGGGCGAACCCTGACAGCAGCCATGCTGCTGGCATCGGAATTGAAGGGAGAAGAACGGCTTTCGTTGCGGCTGGAGGGAAACGGGCCTGTCGGCATGGTGACAGGAGAGGCCAACCGCGCCGGTGAAATCCGCGGATATTCACGAAAGCCCCAGGCCGAACTCGACTATTCCGACCCGGGCCTTTCCATCGGCGATGGCCTCGGCGTTGGTTTGATGACGGTGTCCAAAATCCTTTATAATGAAGCTGAACCACAAAAAAGTACCATCCAGCTTCACAAAAGTGATATCACCACAGATGTCGCTCATTACCTGGCGCAGTCGGAACAGGTACCCTCGGCGATTCTCCTTGATATGAATATTGGCGAGAACGGCCATGTCATTGAAGCCGGAGGCTTGCTGGTGCAACGCCTGCCCGGTGCTCCTGAAAACGTTGTTGAAAAGCTCCAGCAAAGGCTTAAATCATTTGATAAAGTCTCGGATTTGCTGGAAAAGGGAGATTATATCGATGATATTATGATCCGGGCAGTAAAACCCTACAACGTTAAAGAGCTCGACCGGCAGCCGGTTCACTTTTTTTGCCGCTGCAACCGGGACCGGTTCATCTCGGCACTTTCCATGCTCAGCTACAGTGATCTCAAAGAGATGGAAGGGGAAAGCCAGGAGATGGTGTGTCACTATTGCAATAACAGGATCAATGTAAGCAAGGAAGAGATCGGAGAACTGGCAGCCACGGCGCATGCAAAGCTGAACTGATACGGAGACGGTTCAGGGGAGGTGTGTGTCGTGTGAATGTATATTTATTGGCGAGATTCACTGCGTCTGTCAGTCAATCGCGACGCCCATGATGCTGCCTGAAATTTTTCATATCATACGTGAGTTCGACATAAGAAACTTATACGGAAAGTTCCTTCAAAGGCATTCGGAGACAAATGGGGATGGATGTAGTGAGGTTAACCCATAAAATTGAAACCACGGTTGATTGAAATTGCAAAAGGGTCTCTCTTTTTGCATTAACAGAAATACGGATCAGATAGCGAATGATGACCCGCAGCCACAATTTTCACTGGCGTTGGGGTTGTCGAAGGTAAACCCGCGGGCATCGAGTCCGTCCGGGTAATCGATGACGATCCCATCCAGGTACATCAGATGTTTCGGGTCGATGATAATCGGGATTTCTTCACTTTGATACTCATTGTCATCGCTGGTTTTGAAATCGAAACCCAGCTTATAATTCAACCCTGCACATCCGCCGCCTTCCACGGCTACGCGCAGGTAGAGATCCTCTTCGATCCCCTCCTGCTTGCGAACAAGTTTGACCTGCCGTGCCGCTCTTGGCGTCAGGGATACGGGTTGCTCACTGATTGGTTTGTCCGGTGAAGGCGCAGTTTGCTGCTCTTGCTCCTCACCTACATCATCAATCAATGAAGAAATTACATCGTCCAGTTTTTCGTTTTCTACAGCCATAATTTATATCACCTGCTTTCTACTTCGCTTGTGGGGCAACAGAGTACATGATCCCTGCCGTCTCACACTATAACGTTCTGCTTGCTTCTTATTACTTAATTCCTTGCATTTTTCACTCCCGATAAAACGCCGGGAGTACACTGCTGCGGATCAAAATGAGCACTTCCGCTTATCCCGAACCACCGATAAAAAACATTCCCGATGGGTCGGGACAACGGGACGTCACTACGTGCACCTCGAACCCCGTTCCTTGCTCCTTGCTCCTTGCTCCATGCTCCATGTTCCATGTTCCTTGCACCTTGTACCTTGTACCTTGTACCTTGCAAACAATAATTCACTTTCCTCTGTGTGAAAACGTAAAATACTCAACATTATCGCGATATGACAAACTCAAAACACCTGCACTGACCAGGTTCACCAGGATCCTGGAAGATCGGTGGGTCGTCACATTCACCAAATGCGAGTATTTCTCTACAGTTATTTCACCATATTCATTCAGAAAACGAAACAATTTTCGTTCCCTGTCACCATATTCAAACGTCACACCCTCGCCTTTCGATTCATTTTTCATCACTTCAACGCGCTCATCACTGGCAAGAATGCTCTCATCATTACGACGCACAAATACCAGCCGCT
>SKRC01000220.1 GCA_007118695.1 Balneolaceae bacterium
AGTGGTAAATCTTTTACCCATATCGCCGTTCATATTTACAGAAAATCTTCTTAAATTTCGGGTCTATCTAAAAATTGAGAATTGAAAAGTTTTCAATAAAATAATTCAGACACCAGTATTATGAAACGTACGTATCAACCAAGTAAGCGGAAACGTGCCAACAAGCATGGGTTTCGGAAACGTTCAAAATCCAAAAGCGGCAAAGATGTCCTCAAAAGTCGGCGTGCAAAGGGGCGTCACAAGCTTACAGTGAGCAGTGAGAAAGGGGCCAAATAACCGATATAACCTACCCGATAAAACCGATCAGACACTTCCGCGATCGAAAATATTACGTGGCAGAAAAAATTTTCAGCGTTTATTTGAAGATTCCAGGCAATCCAGTGTATTGCGATCTCCCACTGTAAATTTTCGATACCGGGTCTATGAAGATCCGGCCGAAGGGTGTTTAATCGGTTTTATCGTGAAAAAGAAACTTGGTAAAGCTGCCAAAAGAAACAAAATCAAACGATTGCTTCGCGAAGTGTACAGAACCCATCAGCATTATTTATCCGACCTTTTTGACCGGCAGGCGATAGGTTTCCATGGGGTATTTATGGCCCGGCACGCCAATGTTTCAGTTGCGTCTCTCGAGGATGATATGGGTCGGCTTTTACAGAATATGCGGGAAATTTTGATTAATCATATTGATGCAGCAAAATCCGTTAAAGATTCAAAAAAAGACAAATAACAGGATAGGATACTGATTTGGATAGAAATACGGTCACAGGCCTGATTCTTATATTTTTTATTATGATGGCATGGGCTTTTTATGCCATGCCCAGTGAAGAAGAACTCCAGCGGCAGCGCGAAGAACGTGCCCTGCAGGATAGCCTCGCTCAAATTGAACAGGAGCTGGAGCGTCAGGAACTGGAAGAAGAGAGGCAAGAAAGAGAGGTGGAAGACCCGGACGATGAGACGCTGCCGGGAGTGGGCAGGGAGTTCCGCGATACCGATGAGGCGCCTGTGGCTTTGGGCATCTTCCGGACGGACGCAGTTACCGATACCACCCATACAACGGTGCGCACACCGCGTTATGAGGCTGTTTTTTCCAACCTGGGCGCCGGCCCGGTTCGTTATGAGATGGCCAACTACAGAACCTGGGATCAGTATCCGGTACAGATCATTGCAGACACAACCCGGTCAGCCTATGTACTCGGTTTTCTGTCGAGTCAGAATTACAACATTGAAACAGATCAGATCCTGTTTCGCCAGGTAACCCCACAGCAGACCCTCGAGCTGAATGGCAACGAGTCGGAAACCCTGGAGTACGCCCTTGAACTGGAAGATGGTGGCAGTATCATCTTTAGCTACACGTTTCACGCAAACAAGTATGCCATCGACCTGGATATCCACATCCAGGGCCTGCAAGAGCATATTATCGGCAACAGCGTGGATTTCGGCTGGAAACCAAGGCTGAATTTCACAGAACGGGACCTGACCCAGGATGGTATGTTTGCCGGGGCCCATATCTATGCCGGTGGGGTGCTTGAGGATTTTAAGGTAGACGGCCCCGGCAGCAACGATATGATGATCAACGGGACCATCGACTGGGTTTCCACAAAAACGAAGTTTTTTGCGCAGATTATCAAGCCGGAGGTGGGGACCAACGCCGCGATCCTGGCGGGTGAGCTGGACGGGCCGGCGGACGAGCCGACTACCCTGCATCATTACCAAAGCTCGATTCAATCTCCGATCCCTGAAAATGGCACGCTCTCTTACCAGATGTATATCGGGCCGCTCGACTACTACGAGCTCCGGGAGTTTCATCCGACGGCGTTCGATATGGTTGAAATCAGCTACGCCTGGATGCGCTGGTTTGCCGACCCGCTCGTGCGATGGGTGATTATTCCATACTTTGAGTTTGCAAACAACTGGATCGCCAATTACGGGCTGCTGATCATTCTTTTCGGGGTTCTGATCAAACTGGTGCTTGCCCCTCTCACGAAAAAGAGTTTCCGGAGCATGGCGGCTATGAAAGAGTTGCAGCCGCAAATGAAGGAGATCCAGGAGCAATACAAAGACAATCCCAAAAAGCAGCAGGAGGAGACCATCAAGCTGTACCGGAAGGCGAAAGTCAATCCGCTGGGCGGTTGTCTGCCTATGCTGCTGCAGTTCCCGATCCTGATTACACTCTGGCGTTACTTTCAGAATTCCATCATCATCCGGCAGGAGGAGTTTTTATGGGCTTCCGATTTGTCGGCCCCCGATTATATCCTGGACCTGCCATTCGCCATTCCGTTTTTGGGTGATCAGCTGGCCGGTTTTGTACTGCTGATGACGGCTTCGATGGTCGTTCAGATGAAGGTTTCCGGGGGAATGAGCGGTGGTGCGGCCCCATCCGGCGGGCCGAACATGAAGGTATTCATGTATTTTATGCCCGTCATGCTGCTATTTATCTTTAACAATTTTGCAGCCGGGCTGAGCCTCTACTACCTGGTTTACAATGTGCTTTCTATCGGGCAGCAATATCTTATCAACAGACAGCTCGACAAGGAGAAGTTGATGAAAGCGGTTGAAGGCGACGATGATGAAAAAAAGAACCGCCGCGGGAAAAAAGGCCGGAGAAAGAAGAAAAAATAAACGGATTGCCTGTATTCTGAAGGAATTTGATCAAAACGGCATGGTAACCTGTCGTGGCGATTCATGTGCTTATCTTATGAACACGGATTGGCTATACCCCTGCTCCCGCAGGAAAGCAGAAATGGAGAGTGGTATTCAAATCAGGTAACGGACTGGAATGGAGGGATATCGATCAGAAATTTCAAATCCCGGAGAGGATAAATTGTGATTGAATTTATCAAACATCCCATTATCTTTTCATGAGTTGGTTTTTGGTACCGAATGCATTAAATAAAACCATATTTAAAGATATGTCTGAATCTAAAAACATTAATACTCCCGCCACCAAACATTCCATTTCCAGAAAACGATTTCTCGGGCAGGCTGCTGCAGCTACTGCCGGTTTTATGATTGTACCCCGACATGTATTGGGAGGAACGGGTTTTGTTGCGCCAAGCGACAGGTTGAATATCGCAGCCATAGGTATAGGAGGGATGGGGCGAAATAATATCCGGAATCTTGCAGAACTAGGCGAAAACATTTATGCCCTGTGTGATGTGGATGAAGATTATGCAGCAGAAACCTTCGGGAATTATCCCCAGGCAAAAAAATATATCGACTTTAGGGAAATGCTCGACAATGAGCCTGAAATCGATGCCGTTGTCGTTTCCACGCCCGATAATACCCATGGCGCAATTGGCATCTACGCGATGGAGATGGGCAAACACGCCTATGTTGAAAAGCCTCTGACCCGGACCATCTATGAAGCCCGGCGGATGGCAGAGGTTGCCGCGGAAACCGGGGTTAAAACCCAGATGGGAAACCAGGGGCATGCGCGTGAGGGTACCTATAAAATTGTGGAATGGGTCCGCCAGGGTGCGATCGGGGAGATAAGAAAAGTGGATACCTGGACAAACCGTCCTATGGGCTTTTGGCCGCAGGGAGGTACACTGACCTTTCCTGAAGAAATTCCGGCCGTACCGGGAACCCTCAACTGGGACCTCTGGGTAGGCCCGTCTCCTTTCAGGCCGTATCACCCGGCCTATATGCCGTTTCGATGGCGCGGCTATTGGGATTTTGGCGCCGGCGCGCTCGGAGACATGGGAGCCCATATCATTGACCAGGCTTTTTGGGCCCTGGAATTGGGGCAGCCGACACGTGTTCAGGCCAGCTCCACCCCATTCAGTGATGCAGCATTTCCCAAGGGTTCTGCCGTTCACTATGAATTCCCCGCCAAAAACGGCCGGCCGCCAGTGGAACTTTCCTGGTACGACGGCGGCATCACTCCGCCGCGTCCGAGAGATCTGGAAGACGGCCGCCAGATGGGTGCCGGCGGTGGCGGCATGATCTTTTATGGAAACGACGGTACGCTGATGGCCGATGTTTACGGGGATAATCCGCGATTTATTCCCGAAGAAGATGCAGGCCGGATCGGGGAGCCGGAAAAGATGATGGAGCGCTCACCCGGCATCCATGCGGAATGGGTCAATGCGATAAAAGAAAACGGTGAAACCACCTCGAATGTCGAGTACGCCGCAGCGTTGACGGAAATGATGCTGATTGGCAATGTTGCAATACGGTTCAACGATCGAAATCAAAAACTGGAATACGATGCCGTTAACATGAGATTTACCAATCTGGACGATGCCAATGACTGGCTTGATAACCGGAAAAATCAATTCCGTCCGGGCTGGAAGGAGATGATCGGGTAAACCGGATTCAACTTTGGAAAATGCGTCTTTTCAAGCCCGTAATCAGTGTCGCGATTATTTGATTCGTATAGTGATTCTGAATACATCAAACCGGAATGGATGCACCCGTTATGTGATTGGGTAACGACAATGTGATACTGGATAAACCTTCTGCCGGAGGACCCGGATAACCAATCCAATTAACCAATAATAAGGTCTGTGAATATCACAGGCCTTTTTTATTTTCAACACCATGAAGAGCGGTGCAATACATCATTTTCCGCCAACAGTATTCCGGAAGGGTAAAAAAGTTCTGTGGAACCGGATTGAGCGAAAGCCGCTTGCCAACCGTCCGGAAGAACGGGTCCGGCTCCGGTATATCGACTACCTGACACTGGAGTGCGGCTGGCCGGCAACACGGATCGCAGCTGAATCTGCGATAACCGTCCAAAACCGGGATAGCAGGCTCAGGGCTGATCTGATTTGCTATGACAAGCAGCTAAATCCCTCGATACTTGTGGAATGCAAAGCCGAGTCGATAACCCTGAACCATAAAGCCGCCGATCAGATCGCCCTTTACAACCACTCGATTCAGGCCGATACAATCTGTATAACAAATGGTGTCGTAGATCTGTGGTACGGGCAGAATAACGGTCAACTTTCCGGCCTGAAGAAGTTACCGCTCGATCATGTAACCACTCCGGATAAGCTCCGGCGGCAGGGCGATTACTGGCAAAAACGTGGATTTGCAGGTTCAAAACCGGTAACCGTGTCCGACGGTTGGGAAACGGAAATGCTCTGCAGGTTTTGGTCGGATGAGTTGCCCTGGAATAGCCGTTACCTGGAAATCCGCCACGAGATGCCTGAGCTCAGTTTTGAAAATTATTACAGGCTGGCGAACGTGGGTGAATCATTGCGAATAGCCATGAGTTTTTCTGCCGGCTCTGACGGCAATACCTATTTCACTGCCATCTGCAATGAAGCTGGCAGCAACCGGGCCCTGCTCATCACAAACTTGAACAGGGCGGCTGCAAACGACAAGCAGAACAGCACCATTATGGCCGGCAGCGGGAGTTATGAGGTCGATATCCGGCAAGAAATCCCTTTCGATTACCAGGAGATTCATACCGGAGTGATCGAAAAACTACCCGATTTTCTGGAACCCCTGTTCCGGAGATGGCTTTAACTCGCATTTCCTTTCGTTTGAACATATGCTAAATTAACATGAGTCAGATATATGAGCTATTTTAGAGTGTTCCCTTTGAAGGGAGAGCGGGGGAGGTTTTTTCAATATTCCAAACCCCGGAAGGAATTCCCTGATGAGCGTTAATTGAAAAAAATTCAATCCGGTTGACCACAGCAATTATTCTGTGAACCGGTTTGCTACTGATGGCCATGGATCAACGCTCAAGGGGGAGACACAAACTCTTATATTTCACTCACATACAATTAGCATTTAAATACTAAATCTAAATAGCCTGTTCATATGCCAGCCAGCTTACACCGGAAAAAATTACTGGGCCTGTTCGAAGAAAATCAAAACGGTGTCGTCTACCTTCGGGGCGCCGAACTGATGTATCGATACGACACCGACTATGAGTTCCCCTTCAGGCAGGAATCAAATTTTTGGTATTTGACAGGAATCAATGAACCCGATTATCACCTCGTTCTGGATCTGAAAACCCAGGAGTTTCATCTTTTTGCCCCCAAAAGAGATGCCCATTATGCTGTTTGGCACGGCCGCATCAAGCCAGTCGAGGAGATCCGGGAGCAGTATAAGCCCGATCATCTGCACTACGACAACGATCTGCCGGCTGTTCTGATGGACCTTCAGCCGGATGTCGTTTACTGCCTCAATGAGGAACAGGCTGAATACCTGGAGGATCTCGAACGCAGCCTAAAGGTCGATGTGGAATCATTGTCGGAAGCCATTACCTATTGCCGCAGCATCAAAACCGAATGGGAGCTGGACCAGTTAAGGGAGGCCTCCAGGATCAACAGTATTGCCCACCGTGAAGTGATGAAGGCCATAAAGCCGGGTATGTATGAATATGAGATTAAAGCCTTGTTCGACTACCACCAGATACGGCATGGCTTGATGATGCAGGCCTATAATGGCATTCATGCCAGCGGCCCCAACAGCGCCATTCTTCATTACACGGAGAACGACCGGAAGATGAACGACGGGGATCTCTTTCTCATCGATGCCGGCTATGAATGCAATGGATATGCCTCTGATTTCACCCGCACATATCCGGTCAACGGCAGGTTTAGTGGGGATCAGGCGGCTATTTACCAGGTGGTATTGAATGCACATCAGTCAGCGATCAAGGCGGCCTCTCCCGGCATCAAAATGGAAGACCTCCATATGCTGGCCGCCAGGATTATCATGAAAGGCCTGCAGGATATGGATCTCGTAAAAGGAGATATTAACGAGATTATGGAAAATGATATTTTTGCACTGTTTTTTCCTCACGGGCTCGGCCATTTTCTGGGCCTCGATACCCACGACGTAGGCGGGTATCCGAAAGGCGTGGAGCGGATCGAGCGCCCGGGACTGCGATTTCTCAGAGCTCGCCGGGAACTGCTGCCCGGTATGGTAATTACCGTTGAACCCGGTATTTATTTCATCCCGGCCTTGTTGAAACCGGCGTTAGAGGAGAAGGAGAAATCCCGCTTCCTGAACAAGGCAAAAATTGAGAAGTTCTTTGAGTTCGGCGGCATTCGCATCGAAGACAACATCATCATTACGGAAGATGGCGTTGAAAACCTGACCGATGTCCCGAAGCAGGTCAGAGAAATCGAAGAAGTGATAGGCAGTTGACAGGGAACAGTTATCAGTTGACAGTTATCAGTTGACAGTTATCAGTTGACAGTTATCAGTTATCAGTTATCAGTTTGCAGTTGCAGTTGGCGTGGCAGTTATCAGTGAAGAGGGTAGTGGAACACTCACTCATGAATCACAGGTACGACTCACGACTTCTACTCTATACTCTATACTCAATACTAAATTCTCATTACTCACAATAAAAAATGTACCGACAAATTCAGATAACCGTTCACCGCAGATCGGGCCAGCGCAAGTTGTTCAATGCCCTTCTTGCCCTGGCAACCGGGGTACTGGCCCTGATCTGGCCAAACCTGATCTATTACATTGTCGGCGGCTACCTCATCGCCCTGAGCCTGATTCTGCTCTATTTTAAAGTAAGTAATTTTCTGTCAGCACTTGCTGCTTTGACAGCGGTATTGATCTTTCTGCTGCCGGAACTCATCCCTTATACCTTTGCTTTTTTCCTTGGCGTGTTCGGGCTGACGTTTCTGATGATGCAGTTGACTATCCTGGGATTTGTAACGCTGTTGTTTGCCTTATTGATTGTCATGAATCCCGGTTCGGTTGCCTATATGATCGGAGCTTTTTTATTGCTTTACGGCTTTATTCATTTGGTAAACCTTGTCCAGGAATCCAGGCAGAATTCATTTTGATAAGTGATTAAATGGATGAATCAGAGAATTAAAAAAAAATTTGAACCTGTCTTGTACACATCTGTATTGAATTCCGCCTCGAACTTCTGATGAGCAAACCTTTATGACTCACTTTTTGCCATCTCCTCAACAACGGCCTTCAGGCCTTCGGCCACCCGTGCCATACTTTCGTAATCCAGCCGTTCGGGGGTATCGGCCGGCGTGTGGTAACCGGGATCCCGGAACAACAGCGAATCTGTGACCAGGAACGCCGGATAATCGTGTTTCCAGAACGACCAGTGATCCGACCAGTAAACACCCGGGATAAAGCCCGGCAGGGTAGCTCCTTCAGAATCTATGGTCGCATTATCACGAAACGCTCCGAGAACCCGATTCAGTAACTTGCGATCCCTCAGGCGGGTTACAAACCCGATAAAATCAGCTGTGTCGGGATACAGAAACCCGAGGCCCGGGACCGGGTAACGCTGACTTCGCGGCTCATCGCTGTAGTAGCCAAGCCCGTCCATAGACATCATTGCAACGATATTTTCTCCGAGCTCCCGGCTTTTTTGCGCATACGCATAACTGCCCATATTTCGGGTATGGAAAAAGGGCGGCTCTTCATTTGCAAAAGCAACAAACCGAACTGTCATGGGCTGCGGCCTGTCCTTGAACCATTCCGCCAAAGCCAGCAGGGTGGCAACCGCTGAGGCGTTGTCGTTTGCACCGGGCGAGCCATAAACGGAATCGTAATGAGCCCCGATCACAACGATTTTTTCCGGGTTGTCTGTGCCGGAAATTTCAGCGACCAGGTTGTCGGCTTCTTCGCCGGCGTACTGACCGCCAGGTATCCGGTATGTTTGGCGTTCCGGGCTGTAGCCGATTTCTTCCATCCGGCTTATAACCCACTCTGCGGCCTGTTCCATACTGCCCCGGCGGTGCATATTTCTTTCACCCAACTCTGCAGAGAGAGCATACACATCTTCTTCCAATCGTTCGGCTAAATTCTTTTCAGTTGCTGTCAACTCCATATCCGGTATCTCCTCTGCTGATTCGGGCATCAATATTTTCAATATCGCAAACAGGGTCAGTTTCAAAACCACCAAAGCCACTACCACCAGCCCAAAACTGATGAACGGCTGCCAGTTGCGACGTTTTCGATGATCCATATCTCAACAGCTCATTCTGCATTATACATTAAATCCATAAACCTATCTCAAGCTGAGTGAAGCGGAAGCCCGACCCTCCCGGAACTCATTGACTCACCGTACTTACATAGTGTTGACAAGGCTTCCACGAACACCCCTCAAATTAAAGTGCTGAACGCACTTTAATTATCTCCCCCGAAGGGGAGATAACTGCGAACCGCTACTGCAACTGCCACCTTGTTTTCCTGCATCTTGTATCTTGCATCCTGCATCTTGTATCTTGCATCCTGCATCTTGTATCTTGCATCCTGCATCCTGCATCTTGTATCCTGTATCCTGTATCTATCCTGTATCCTGCATCCTGCATCCTGTATCCTGCATCCTGCATCCTGTATCCTGTATCCTGTATCCTGTATCTCATCAAAAAAGCACATTACAGGTTTACCAATCCAAGCCAAAAACGCAATCCAACACACCGAAACCACTTCTTGTATCTTGTATCACTCAATAAAACATCCAGACAATTCATTGGAAACAAATCCTGAAATCGCTTCACCCACTCACGTGGAGCGCAGCGACATCCCGATCCCTCGGGGACTCAGGACTATCACCTTTCCACCTCCCCCCGAATCAACCAAATATGGCTTGACTCACCCCTCAGGAACGTACTGTTGACAATGGCCAAAGTACCGGCATCCTTCACGGCAAGCCTTCTCATCAACGAACCCTGCCGGCTGCCAATGGTTCCAAGCTCCGGTTCACCCGTACCCCTCACCAGCGACGGTGTGGCAAACGTTGCCCCGCCATCCGCCGAATAAGTAAATCCGAGACCCGTCGGTCGTTGATGTAAATTGGGATACAGCTCCCAGATCACGTACAGGAAATTATTCTCATCGAGGGCAATCTCGGGGAAACTCATGCTTTGCACCTGCCCGGAGTGATCTGCCGATATTTCCCTGGGTTTATCGAATTGCCCCTTGTCACTTTCCTTGCGGGTATAAAAAACATGGTACCGCTGAGAAAAATCCGGATTGCTATCCGCAAACACCAGGTGAATCGTATCTTTGCTATCCACGGCAATTTTTGGTGCATCCGAATGTCCGGCGGTTTCCCGGATGATCTGCGGCTCGCTGAACGACTCGCCCTGATCGGCCGATTCGGCATAACGGATGTCTGCCCTGTCATCTTCACCAATCGTCCAGGCAATGTGAACATTGCCCTCTGAATCGACAGCCAGTGACGGACCCCGTGCGGGTACGGAATTACTGCCGGCAATCTGAACCGGATCAGAGAAATTTTCACCCTCATCTGTTGACCGGCTGATGAAAAGAGCGCCTTCGTATTCTGTCCATACTGCATACAGGTTTCCTTCAGGGCCCATCGCCAGGTCCAGGCTGCCATTATCCCAGCGATGCAAGGAGAGACGGCCTTTGCCGGCGCCGGCTTCGGTATTGGAAAGGTTCATCGCTTCACCGAAAGTCGCTCCCCCGTCGGCTGACCGCGAGAAGAAGATCTCACCGCCGTGGGAGCCTCCGGAAAAGACGATCTCCTGCCAGAGAAGGAATACTTTGTCATCGGTCATCACCATCCGGGGCAGCCACGAGAAAATGCCTGGGTGTTGGGAAGCATTTACCGGTTTCGCATGGCGGGCTTCCCCGTCAGGTCCAATGGCCTGGAATAAAATCTCCTGTTCGGCCTGATCAGCCCATGCAATCCCGATAACACCTTTTCCATTGATGGCCACAGTGGGATCGTCGACATAAAGAAACTCCGATTGATTCATCCGCCAGGGGCTCTGATAAGCATCGCCGGCATCGATTTCCATTTTATCCTCCCAGTTAACCGGAGAATCAGCCAGCTGCTCACTGCTATTTGAGGAGAACAACACAAATCCGGTCAATAAACCAACGCCGGTTAACACGCCAAATAAAAGGGCAGAAAATTTCATCATGGTTCCTTCCATTCTGTATCAAAAGAAGCGATTGCAACAGAAAAATCTAATTGATGATGGTATATGTAAAATGGAAAATGTTACATCATAGTTCGTAAACTCACTTGATTTTTTAATTCTATGATGGTTTCATTCACCGGCTCTCCGGGCCGGAAAACGATTGTAAACGGAAAACCAGATCGATACCCCAATAGCTCTGACCCGGATCGGATCATTGACAAATTTTTGACAAAACCGAAGATTTGCCGTGTAAAAATCATATTTCATCTGAATTTTTCTGATGCTATTACTTCGGAAGAGCAAATCAGAGCCCAAAAAACATATGCTCAAAATAATAGCAACATTTACCTGCCCAAAATTGATCGGGAACGGCCGGCTGAATCAAGAATATAGTCTTGCGATGCTGTGATCAGCCGTTTGACCCGGTCCAAATTCAAATCCACCAGCTTTCCCTGCCATTTTTTTACTTTCCCATCGATAAATACCGTATCGACATTGCCGGTATCCATGCCATGAACAATCGCCCCGTATGCATTGTTTACGGGCATCACATTGATCCGGTCCATATTGAGCAGGATGATATCGGCTTTTTTTCCGGGACTCAGCGTGCCGGTTTTCTGCTCCAGGCCATTGTCAATGGCACCCTGCCGGGTGGCAAACTCGATGACCTCCCGGACAGTGAGCAACGCCGGCAGGTTCTCTTCTCCGTTGCGCTCCCTGGCCAGAACATGCATGCGCTGCAATGTGAAAATCGAGAGCATCTGGCTAAACATATCACCCGGCATTTGCGTCTCCACATCCACACTCAAACTCGGTTTGATGCCGTGATCCAGCGCCTGTTGAATGGGCGGAATGCCATGGCCCATCTGCATCTCAATCGGAGCTGATATCGACACCCTGGCTCCACTCCCGGCGAGCAGCTCCCACTCTTCTTCCAGCAGATTCGGGCAATGGATACATGTAACATCCGGGCCGAGCAGGTCAGCCACCGGCAACAAGTCTCCGGTTCCGTTGACATGAACACTGATCCGGGCATCAACCTCACGTGACATCTCCCATTGCGTCTCACTGATACCTGAAGCCATGGCTAGGGTAAGCAGCTGGTCGTTCGATGCAAAGTGGCTTTGCCGCAATCGCCTGATATCTTCCGGAAATTGATTTTTCGGCGTAACAGCCCCGCCGCCAAATCCATAAACCGCCCGTATACCCGCCTCTTTCAATCCTTCAATCGCGGCATCGGTATGATCGGGGCTGTTCCCGATATGTGACCAATCGAGCACGGTCGTCACCCCGGCATTGATAGCACCCAGTGCACTTACAAGATCACCGATGTACACATCTTCAGGCCGGTAGTGCCGCCGGATGCCTAAAATTTGCTGAACATAGTCACTGAGCAGGCCGTCGGGCAGGATATTACGAAGGGCCCCCTGCCACATATGCCGGTGCGTATCTACAAATCCGGGCATCACGATTTTGTCTGATGCATCGATAATTTCAGATTCGGTATCCAGTTCCGGCCCGACCTCTTTGATCCGGGATCCTTCAATCAGCACATCAGCCCGTTCAAAATCGCCGGCATCCCGATCGAACGTGAGCACACACCCGTTCTTAATCAGTATACGATCTCCGGCAGGCGGTTCGCCAGGGTTGGTTTTACTGCCGGACCGGCTTTGCGCGCTTGCAAATCCCGGCACAACTATACCGGCCGAAAGGGCGGACATCCCGGTTAAAAAATTCCGGCGCGTTATCCCTTCTTGTTTGGTTTGATATTCTTTTTGTCTATTGTCCATCTGAAAATACCGGTCAGCTATCCCGGATTTCCCGGAAGTTCCGGATGCTTTCTTCCAGGGCCGCAAGCGGCGGAACACCTTCGATTTCATACTCCAGGATAAACCATTCGATACCGCCCACTTCTTTGGATGCCCTGATGATGCCGGCCCAGTCCAGATCATCGTCGCCGATCACGGCTTCTTCATTCTCCGTTGAATATGCTTTTGCATGGATAGAAGCCGTTCGCCCCGGATGACGGTGAATCAGTTCAACCGGGTCTTGCCCCATAAGCGCTGCGTGTCCGGTATCGAGCTGCATGATGAATCGTTCGTCCGTATTCTCCGCGAGGATGTCCCAGAGATACTCCCCGTTGAATGTCTCGAAAATGTAGTCGTGATTATGATAACCGAGCTGCATTCCATGGGGTTCAAGACGCTCCACAACCTCGTTATACTCATCGATGGTTCTCATAAAGGTATCACGGCTGTCACGTTCCCCTTCGGGAATCCAGCGGATGATAAAGTTTTCATTTCCAAGAGTTCTGTTAAATTCTACTGTTTCATCAAATGAATCACCACGCAATACATCCAGTAAAACGTGAGTACCGCAGCTGCGAAGGTTGTGATTATCGAGGATTGCCCGGATCTCTTCTGCCGTCATATCGAAGTAGTCAGCGAACTCTACCCCTTCATAGCCCATGCGGGCAAGTTCGGCAATCGTGCCCTCGAAGTCATCGGCCAGCTCGTACCGGACCGAATAAAGCTGCACTCCCAACGGGATATTGTGCACCGGGCCTCTTGCACATCCTACTAAACCACCGAAAGCAGCGGCAGTCATTGACATAGTAGATAGTTTAATGAAATCGCTTCTGGTGCAGGTTTTCATAAAATCAGATAAAATTCAGTTATTAAACTTCAATAAACACAACGGTATAAAGGGAGAAGTATAATAAACTTTTTACTCAATCCATTCCCACTCCTTAATGTCAACCAAACCATGTTCCCCATCCGGACGGGTAAATACCAGCCGGTCGGACAGGTCCGTGGTTTCGGAGACTTCCATCAGGATCCCCGATTCGTGTACAATACGGGCATGAATGATCACCTGATTGTTGCTCTGCTCCTGAATTTGGGCGGGAAATGACTTTTTTCCCCGAAAAATCACAAAATCAGGCGACTGCTCCGCCGGCCAGCCTTCCAGATGAATCCGCAGGTCGGTGCCCCGCTCCAGCCCGCCATCGGGTACCGGCGAACGGCCTGTCCAATCCTGATACGTGGCCTTTGTAACGGTAAGCATCTCTGCTCCATTCGTTGCTTTATCAGAAGAAGCACAGCTTGCAATCTGCAAAAAAAATAATGCGATTAAACAAATAAAAATGACTCTCATGGGTTATCTATTTGATTTGAAGCCTATGACTTTTCGGATTTTGGGCTGAATATATTTTATTTGAGAATTGGTTTTTCGATTATTTAACGAAACCCGGGTCAATTTATAAAAAAAATCATATAAGAAATCCTCTTGTAAAAGCATCAGATTTTAAACCCGGAACATTCCTCCAGCAACCGATATAAAATATCATTATGAAGTCGACAAGATACACCCTTCTTTTTCTAATTGTACTCACCTTGTGGGGATGCGATCGCTCAACCGGGCCTGAAGTTGAAGAAGCCACGGCTGAAAAACAATTTGTCTGGAACGGACTGAACCTTTGGTACTTCTGGCAAAGCGATGTCAACAATCTTGCGGATAACCGCTTCTCCGATGATCAGGAGTTATACGCTTTTCTGAATGATTTCCCGAATGAAAGAGAGGTCTTTAATGCATTGTTGTTCAATCAAGATGATTTTTCATTTTTCATTGATGATTATGAAGAATTTGCAGATTCTCAACAAGGGATTTCCCAGTCGTTCGGATTTCAATTCGGGTTGGTCCGACCGGATGCTGGCAGTTCAGAGATATTCGGGTATGTCCAGTACGTATTTGATTCAAGCGCAGAAGATGCCGGTTTGGAACGCGGTGATATCTTTACCCGGGTTGACGGTACTCAGCTTACCGTCAATAACTTCCAGGACCTTTTGGGCCGCAGCAGCATAACACTGACCATGGCTGAGATTGAAAGTACGTCTCCTTTTTCAATATCAGAAACCGATGAAACGGTGGATATCGAGGCTCAGATTTTGCAGGAAAACCCTGTTCTGGTCTCCAAAATACTGGAAAAAAGTTCCGCCAAAATCGGGTATCTCTCGTATAACGCTTTTCGCTTCAACTTTCACGGAGAGCTGAACGATGCATTCGGAGAGTTTCAGGCCGAAGGTATCGACGATCTCGTTCTTGACCTGCGTTATAACGGTGGCGGGGCAGTGATATCCAGTGCCTTGCTGGCCAGCATGATCTCCGGGCAAAACGACTCCAATATCTTTGCCAGCCTCATTTTTAACCAAAAACAGGAATCCAATAATTCTCATTTTAACTTTATGGATGAGGTGCCCATCTTTGATGAGAACAGAGATGTAGAACGGGTTGACCCAATGAATCAACTCTCCCTGAACAGGGTCTTTATTTTGACCAGCAGCAGAACGGCCTCGGCCAGCGAAGCCCTGATCAATGGACTGGCTCCCTTTATCGATGTTGTAGTAATTGGCCAGCAAACCGTGGGAAAAGATGATGGTTCCATTACCGTCTACGACTCCCCGCCGAATTACAACAGCCGGTCAAATGCAAATCCGGACCACATGCGGGCCATGCAGCCGATCGTTTTTAAAATCTTCAACAGCAATAATGAAGATTTTCCGAACGGGTTTTTTCCGGAACAAGAAGTGCGGGAGATCAATTATCTGGATGATTTACCTCCTCTCGGCGATGAAAAAGAGCCACTGCTGTCCGCAGCTCTGGAGATGATTACCGGCGAGTCACCGCTTGCCCGGATGCGCGCACCCGCGCTCTTTCATGGGGAAATGGTTTTCGAAAGCCGGGATCTGCTGCCTCTCGACCGGGAGATGTATCTGCTGTCCGGGGATTTGGAGGGCAGCTATATTGAGTTCTGACCGAAATTTGCTATTAATCATTTCATATTCAACCGGTATCTAGCCGGAATCATTATAGCACAGGATAAATCTTAACTATTAATATTCGTCGAGCCCTCATTTTACCATAGCTCGATATATGTCGGGATAGAACAAAAATATTCAGGAGCCTGGTTCAAATTTAAAAACCTGATTGTTTCATTGTCAATTTCAGGTTAAAGAATGTCAGATAATGTTGTACGGACGCATTTATCTTTCATCCCATGGCGGGGTCGGGAACCGGGGATCGGCAGTTGCCAGGTCATCCGGCCAGACCACTTCCTTTTCTCCATCTTGCCATTGGATAAAAAGGCCCCTGTTGGCGGTCTGATAGCCGCGTTCATCCACGGCATACTCACTTAAGATGGTTTGAGTCTCCAGGTTCAACAGCACTTCGCGAAGTTCATCGGCATCCAGCGAGCCGGCCTTTTCAATTGCTTCCATGAAGATCTTGCAGCTTCCATAAGCGCCCGCAGCATGAAAACTCGGCTCCATATCAAACCTTTGCCGGTAGCCACCCACAAATTCATCAATACCGGGATTGGGAAGGCTCGGCTCCCAGGCAGATAGTCCGTAAACGTATTCGGCGTCTTCGCCAAGTGCTTCCTGGAACTGGCTGACGGCCCCTGATGTCCCAAACATCTGAACGTTCACATCATGCTCTTTCATCTGACGTGTAAACGTGATGAAATCATCAAGCGGTGAGGCGGCCATTCCCACTACCTCGATATTTTCATCCTTGATTTGTGTCAGCAAACCCGAAAAATCACCGGTGCCGGTAGTGTAGGTCTCATGCAATACCACGTCCATGCCTTTCTCGTCCGCCAGTTCCACGGCGCCGCTTCCTGCCGCCCGGGGAAACAGTTCGTCCTGCTGAATGATGGCAACCTGCCTGAGGCCGTTCTCGTATGCCATTTCGATGAGCCCTGCCAGGAAAAGTTCTGCGGGTGGAAGCACCATAAAGAGATATTCACGTCCCTGTTCCCAGATGGAGGTGGTGGCTGCCAGCGGGGAGATTTGCACCATCCGGTGACGCTCGGTAACCGGCGCCACGGCTTCGGTGAGCGTGGATCCATAAGGCCCCATCACCGCATCGACACCGTCTTCGGTGATCAGCTGTTCATAAAGCTCAACAGCTCTATCCGTATCGGATTCGTCATC
The DNA here is from genome assembly GCA_007118695.1 of Balneolaceae bacterium. Taxonomy (GTDB): domain Bacteria; phylum Bacteroidota; class Rhodothermia; order Balneolales; family Balneolaceae; genus SKRC01. The sequence goes on from SKRC01000220.1 coordinate 16,844, forward strand.
ATAAATCAGAAATTCAATCTCCCTGCCGAGCACGCCGCCCCGGGCGTTGATATCATCCTGGCAGAGCAGGTAGCCATTGCGGGCGGCAATGCCCTGAGTATTATAGGCGCCCGTTTCCGACATGGTGGCACCGATGCGGATTGGCGGTTCATCCCCGGTTGAATTGTTCTGAACCAGGTAGAAAAATATTGCAAGAATTACTGCTGCAATAAAAATTGCAACCGGGAGAATTTTTTGATTCATGGCAAAGTCGGTTTATTCGTTTACTATGAGTTACATGTTTTACTGTTTAATCCTTTGAAAGGCCTCGACAAATGATTCAGGATTTTCTGCAGTGAAATAAACTGGCCTTCCGGATTTGAAGCTTACTTTAATCCCTTTTTTCCCGCCCATTATGTACCCTTTTCCTTTTAATCCATATCGAATACCCCATCCTCCAAATTCGAGTATCGGCCGGATTCTTACACGTTCAATATTTTGAATCTGCCGTACAGGAAAATGATGAACGTTCAGATGGAGTGGAAAAAACCTGTACGATAAATTATTCCTGTCAATGGAGATAACCAATCTCGATTTCAAAAATGCGATCGGTAATAGTATCCCGAAAATCAGCCAAATCAACAACAGGAGAAGATCAGGGGCAGGGCTGGAACCAAAGGGGTCACCCTGAATGATTTGATGATAGATTGCATACCATAAATATACGACAAAAACCAAAATGATTAGCCAGGCGACAACTTGCCTGAATGGCTGGGATTCTGAGTAAAGTGCGTTTGTATCCGGGTTCAAATCAGTTACTTTCAGCCCTGAGTTCGGTGAATAATACTTTCTATTTCAATAACTAATAATTAACCTATAAGTCAAATTAAATAAGATAGATCGAAAGTGAACACATCAAATAGTCCGACTACCCGAAAGCCAATAGTTGAACCTATAACACTTCGGCAGGCTCAGTTCGATCCCCGTTTAAAGAAATACGTTCACTTTAATGTGATAGCGATCTGCCTGGTTACGGTTATCGGTGTGATTCTGATTCCTTTTTGGTTGATTTTCGGAACCAGGTATGTGAACCGTTATTATGACAACCTTCATTGCGAACTGACTAAAAGAAGCCTTGCTTTTAAGAAAGGAGTCTGGTTTCAGACCGAACGCACCATACCGTTGGATAAAATACAGGATCTGACGTTTACCGAAGGTCCAATCCTGAAAAAATTCGGGTTGAGCAAACTCGGTATCGAAACAGCCGGACAAAGTTCGCAGGGAACTGATCTCTCTTTGCTGGGGATTGTAGATGCTCACAATTTTCGGGCTGATGTACTTGAACAGAGGGATATTGTCACTGATAACCAGTCTCGGTCACAGACTGATAACATGGGTGAAGAAAGGGAAAAAATGAAATTACTTTCTGAAATACGCGATTCACTGAAAAAAATTGAAAACAAAATCGGGTATTGATTTTCAGGGATCAGCCGCTACCTGAACTTAACCCATCAACCAGGCTCTCTTCCTCTTCCTCTATATGGATGGCCGCATTGAACGGTATATTCTCATGGATCTGAATGTGTCCGGACGGCCAGCGAATGGTCAGTTTTTCAGCCCGTGCATCTGCAAGGCCAAAGAAGAGTGTCTTGGTGCTGGTGCTCTGATAAGAAGCGCCGGCCTTGACTTCCCGGATGATGAAGTGACCATCGGAGCGTTCCAGCTCGACCCTGGCGCCGACCGCATCCCGGTTGGAGGCTGTGCCCTCAAGGGTCAGTTTCAGCCAGCCATTGTCATTGCGGGTACTGTTCATTAATAGTTGCGGCTGACCCCCATCGATATTCGAAAAAACCAGGTCCGGCAAACCATTATTGAGGATATCGACGACCGCCAGGCCCCGCGAAACATCGTTGTTTCTGAAATCACCTGTGGACAGGGTCACATCCTCGTACCGGCTGTTACCGTTATTTTTGAAAAACAGGTTTTCAGCATCTGTCGGCTGGATGTCCCAGACCGGCCCGGCTGCCATAACAAGATCCAGGTGGCCATTCAGGTTTAAATCGACAAACTCTATTCCCCAGCCTGATGACCTGCGGCTTGGGTTCAGGCCTGAATAGTTGGTGGCATAGTCAAAGCGGAGATCACCATAGTTCCGGAAGAGAGAAATTTTAGATCCCTCCAGGTTGGTTGTGACCAGGTCCAGGTGGCCATTGCTGTTGAAATCAGCAGCATTGACGCCCATACTGCTTTTCACTTCATTGACGCGGGCAGCGGTTGCGAATTCTGTAAAGGTCCCATCCCGGTTATTCAGATAGAGCCGGTTGCGGGTCAGATCGTTGGCCACATACAGGTCGGGCCAGCCGTTGTTGTTAAAATCAAACCAGACGGCTGATAACCCTTTGCCGCCTTCGTTATTGACGCCCGTCTCTTCAGTGACATTGGTAAATGTGCCGTCCCCGTTATTCCTGAACAAAAATGATTCCTGTGCCCTGAAAAAAGCCGGAAAGAGCTGACGTTCCCCATAGTGAGCCGGATTGGTCACATCCCAGTCGACATTATTGACGATAAACAGGTCCAGGTGGCCGTTGCGGTTGAAGTCGGCCGTGGAAGCGGCAGCACTGAAACAAGGATAGTCGCCGCACAAACCATCGAGATTTAATCCTGATTCGTCAGTGACATCTGTAAACGTTCCCCCGTCATTGCGGAATAGCTGGCCGCCGCCGTATGCGGCGATGTAGAGATCCTGCCGGCCATTGTTGTTGTAATCAAAAAAGAGGGCTCCCTGGGCATATCCTTTGATGCTGCTTAATCCGGCCGCTTCTGTGAAATCCACAAATGTGCCATTGCCCATGTTCTTGAACAGGCTGGATGGTGAAGCAGATTCATCGTGATCTTCATTAAACGACGGCATGCTGATAAAAAACAGATCTTCATACCCGTTCCCATCCACATCGCCCACGGCAACCCCTCCACCCATCACTTCCAGGTACGACGGATTTGATTCGTTGACTTTGGCGCGTTTAAACGTAAGTAATCCGGAATTTTCAGTGATATCCTCAAAGGTAAACATATCGGAATCTGTCATCAGGGCTGCCTGAAGGATGGTCTCTTCGGCCGGAATCCAGGGTTCATCAAAGATCAGTTTCAATCCCGGGACCTGATGCGGGCCATAGTTGTTGATTGCCAGCAGAATCTGGGCAAACAGGAACAACGAACCCAGGACTTTGACCCTGGTGGATAATTTGCCGGTGTTATTCAATTGCTCATCCATAGTATATCATCAGGTATTCCACAATTAAACCGGTTGCCACTCCCATCAGAAACGTAGCGGCCATCAGCAGAAGGGGTGCAGCGTGGCCCACATCTTTTCGTAGCATGATGTAGGTGACGATACTTACCGACGGTGCTGTAACCAGGAGTGCGGCAGCCGGGCCCATACCCATTCCGATAAACAGAAACCCCATCACCAGGGGTATTTCAAAGAGTGTGGGGATCGCGATCAAAGTTCCGAAAGCGGCCATCACAACGATACCGATCCATCCGCTGCCGAGCCAGGTTTCCACTGCACCGGGAGGAAGCATCAGCCGGATGATGGCAGCCAGGAACATGGCGCCTGTCATCGGTATAAAAAGTCGGTAGGCAATTTCCACACTGCTGTTCCACCAGTTTTTAACGGCAAGTACGCCGGCTTGAAACCAGCCATGGGCCTGGCCGTCTCCCGGCAGAACGACACAACTTTGGGCTTCTGCCGATGCCGCCTGTTTGTCAAGGTAGCCGGAGGAGGTGGCCGAAATGGAGCTCCATCTGTTGCTGTAGTGGAGGGCAAGCCGTACGATTAAAGGCGTGAAAATCACAACCAGGATCACGGAAGCAAGTATTCGCCCCCATGCGGCCGGACCGGGAAAGAGAACGAAAATGGTGGTCAGCCCCATAATATTGAGCAGTGAGGCCCCCATCACCACACCGAGGGTCGTTTCGGTATTGGCTCCTCTTTTTTGCCAGCCCAGGGCAACGGGTACCGAGCAGGCGCTGCACATCATCAGCGGGGCGCCGAGCAGCCCGCCATAAGTGGAACCCACCGTGCCGCTGGAATTGAGAAGCTTTCGAATCAAGCCCTGGGGGAGAACCAAACTGGTTATGGCGCCCCCGATCAAAAAGGCAAAAGCCATTCCGATGGCATTGTTATCTGCCATGTTGATTCCGGTCGGGATCCACGAGAGCCAGTAAGGCCAACCGTCCCGGGAAACGATTTCCGTAAACGTATTGGGTGCTCCGGTTGCCAGCACCGTCAGTATTTCCGACTTCTCCTGTACGGACGGCCAGCGGGTATAGTTCATAAATATCCACCATAGCAATAAGGTGATACCGATCCCAAACCAGGTTTGTTTTGGAACCGAGCGAATCCCCGTTATGGCTTTGCTGAAAATAGAGTGGTGCATACAGTAAATAATATTTAAGACTACTTTATATTAATATATACCGATCCCGTGATCCGGTCAACCCCGATTTTTTAAAAGATGTGGCAGTCAGATGCGGGAGTATGTAAGTTTTTTCTCTCCTTTTGCTGCTCGATTAAAGATTAGGAACGGTTATCATACAAATTAAGGGAAAGTTCTGCAGGCGAAACAGAACTCTGTCGAATACAGAAGATCATTTACCTGCCTTTCGCGCTCGTTAATAACGGCACCTGTCTTAATCAAAGACGATGACCTGTCGAATGGCTTCTCCCCCGGCGAGTCGCTCAAACCCTTCATTAATCTGTTCCAGTGTCAGTGTATGGGTCAGAAGTTGGTCGACCGGCAGCCGGCCCGAACGATAAAGGGATATATAATTCGGTACATCTCTTGACGGCACACAACCGCCGAGATACGATCCCTGCAAAATGCGCTCTTCGCCTGTCAGTTGAACAGGGGAAAAGGCCATCTGCTTGTCGGGATGCGGCAACCCCACCGACACCGTTTTACCGCCGCGCCGGGTCGCCCGGTAGGTAAATTCAAGAGCCGGC
>SKRC01000121.1 GCA_007118695.1 Balneolaceae bacterium
ATAAAAATGAAATGAGTATCCGGTTTCTATAACAATGCAAAATAGCACCTTAATCCTTAACTGTGAAAAGTCTTACAAACAGCCATAAATGGGCAGTCTGTATGGTGGTTCTACTCACTTTTCACCACGGGTAATCGAGACTCCCGCTTCGCTCCAGCTTTTTCACTTTTCATTATAAGTCGGAATAGATAACGCGGTTCAGCCAATTGTCAACTGCCAATTATCTACTGCAACTGCTACTTACGGTATATCCATACCCCGTCGGTCGTGCCCAGGTAAAGGGTCGTTTCATTTCCTATTTGACGGATTTCCATGTCCTGGATAGCCATATTCTGAAGCTGCTGTTCGGCTTCTGTTTTTTCCCAGCTCTCACCGAAATCTTCCGTATAGAGAAAGAAGAGATTTCCAAGCTGGGTGCCATTTTCCGTTCCGCTGGCATAGACCGTTTCCGAAGGCTCATCATTCGGATTGGCCATGGTCAGTATGTAGTGGTAGTCATCGTTTTCAAATGCCTCATTCCAGGTATCTCCCTTATCGTCCGTAACCAGTATTTTTCCTTCCATACCAAGCAGCAAATGGCCCTCCTCTTCCGGATGAAAAGCGATGCTGTATACGGCATCATCGCCACCGGTTTCCAGCTCTACCTCTTGCCAGGACTGCCCCAGATCGTCCGAATAGTACAGGTACGGCTGAAACGCTGCGGATTCACCGCCAATCCAGACCTGGTCACTAATGTGCGGGTCGAACGCCAATAGGTCTGCCTGGAACCCCATTTCACTCCAATCCCTGAAGACTACCTCCCAGCTGTCCCCGCTGTTCATGCTTCTGGCCATATGATAGGCGCCCCGTGCAAAGATATGATCTGTCCGTTCGGGATGCCTCTGAAGTACCTGAACCATGTTATAGTTCTCTTCACTGCCATAATCCTGTTGATACGGCTCCCATTCTTCAGCAAAAGTATCCATCCGGTAAATCGTTGGGTCTTCGGATTGCGCCTGGTCCCGTTCAATGCCCGCCAAAATCGAACCATCCGGCAGAACAACCAGATCAGCCACATTCAGCCCATTCAGGCCCTCCCTGGTCCATTCGGGTATGTCCTCAGCCAATGCCGTTGACCAGACCCCGTCATCCGTGGCAGCATACAAAACGCCGGCCTCCCTCTCAAAACTATTTACCGCAATGCCATCAAGCCCGGCCGGCTCAAATTGTTCGAATGGTACTGCCGGCGGGGAGGGTTGATGCAGATCACAACCCTTAAGAATAATTAGAGATACTAGGCAAATGAGAAACGGGCTGATTAACTTCCAATTAAACATATAGGATTTGAGCTGATGAATTATATACTTTTGATACAATACGTAAACCGTGCAGATAACAGGTTATTGCCTGTCAATCCATTTATCAGTATGGATGTGATTGTCAGTGCGGGTCTTGTGTTTTCGATTCCGAAACAGTATTGTCCGAACTTTACTGACAGTGATGCCAAGATGGTTCTCTGTTACAAAATAAGTCGCTTTTTTCTCATTTTCTGACAACAAAAAAGACCATCATTTTTTGATAAAAACTTGATCTCGAGGTACATAAGAGTAAATTATTCATACACAACTGGCAAATATCCGGACAGCACTGATTCCAGAACGGATATCTGAACGTCAACTGATCATGCCACATAAACCAATCCGAAAACCGATCATCGGTGTGATGGGACCCGGCTCCCCCGGTGACCCCCGGCTGCTGGCTCATGCCGGAAAACTGGGAAAGGCCATCGCTCTCAAGGAGTGGATACTGCTTTCGGGTGGCCGCGCCACCGGTGTGATGGAGGCCGTCTCGCGCGGGGCGTACGAGGCTGGCGGCACAACCATCGGGATCCTGCCGGGACACGACCGGCAGGGGATGTCGGAATATGTACAGATTCCGATTGTTACCGGCATGGGCCATGCACGAAATATGGTCAATGTGCTTTCATCTGATGTGATCGTGATTTGCGGCTTGGGAGCCGGCACAGCCTCCGAGGCAGCCCTGGCCGTCAAAATGAACAAGCCGCTGATTGCCACTCTGATCGACCCGGATGATTTTCAATTTCTCAACCGTCTTTCCGGCACCGAAGTACCCTGTTTCGACCGGGTGGAAGATGTTATCGAACAGATAGAAAAGTTTCTCGAATAACCAAATTACTATTCCGGTTCGGGATATCCTGCCGCAATCCCACAATAAACTTCGGAGAACCACGGCCATACCCTGCGCACGCAGCGATCATTTCTTCATCTGATAGTCAGGGCTTCCTTATAGATTTTTATCTGACTGTACTGCAATGAATTGAATTGAAATTTTCTACAATAAATGTTCGGAGAACTTTCATTATCTGCAAACTTTCCTTCACACTGGAACCGAAATACGGATTTAAAAGATGCTAATTTTCAACGCAGGTCTTGACTTTTTCCTTTTTTACTAATTTATTAGTACTAACTAGACCACAAAGAATAATTTAATCCTACTCCGATGAAAATGAAAAAATCTCTTACTCCCCTGGGAGAAACCGAAATGGAAGTGCTTCACCACGTCTGGGAGCTGGGCGAAGCCTCGGTCGCCGATGTGCGTGAACGCATTCTGGAGCGCCGGCAGGTAGCTTATACCACCATCATGACCGTCATGAAAAACCTTGCCGATAAAGGGTATCTGAAGTATCGGAAAGAGGGGATCAGCTACATCTACAGTCCGTTGAAAAAGCCCGAGGAAGTACGCTACAACCTGATTGACAGGCTGGTGGACAATGTCTTTCACGGTTCGGCCAAGGATCTGGTCCAGGCGCTGGTTAAAAATGAAAATCTGAGTGATGAAGAGAGAAGGGAAATAAAGAAAATGATCGAGGATCTGGAGGACTGATATGCCTGAGTTTGCACGACAACTTTCATCCATTGGAGCCGATATACTGGCGTTCGCCTGGCTACCACTGTTAATCTGGACCCTGCTGGCAGTCGTTGTACTGGCGATTCTGCGCCTCTACAGGAAAATTCACGTGCAATACCATTATCATGCCAGGCTGGCCCTCATGCTTGCACTTCCCGTTGGTTTGCTTCTTGCAAGCCTGATGGACCTGGCCGCAGTGTGGATGGCTGCCGGGGCTGAATCGACATCTGCGATGAAATTTATTGTCGTGCAATCACCGTTGGAAGTCACTGCCGGTTCAACAGAGGCAGCGCCGCTGCTGTTCTCCCCGGAAGTCTGGTACGGAGCATTTACCGTCCTGTTTCTGATTGGTGCAACGTATTTCTCCATCAGACACCTGTTCCAATACATCCAGCTGAAACAGTTGACAAGGCAGATCACCTTCACTCCGTTGTTGTCGCTTGATGAGGTAACAGACCAAAACAAAGCACTCGCCCGTACCTGCGGGAAGCCCGTATCCGTCGGATATCTTGACAGGGCGGTCATTCCGGTTACTTATGGCGTGAGGAAGCCGGTAATACTGCTCCCCGCGGAGTTGTCAGACGACACCGAAAAAATGAACCTGGTGCTGCGGCACGAGCTGGTTCATATCAAAAACCGGGATTACCCGGTACATTTGATGATGGCCGGCATCCGCACCCTCTTCTGGCTGCACCCCGTTGTTCACCTGCTATACCATCAGCTGATCGACTATCGCGAAATGCGCTGCGACTGCCACGTCCTATCCGATGATTCCGTATCCCGAAAAAAATATGCATTGGTCCTGCTGGAACTCCTGCCGATGCCCAATCTGAACAAGAACGTTTCGGTCAATATGGCTCAGGAATCATCCAACCTGAAAAAGAGGATCGACATGATGAAGACAAACACCATACGCTCAATACCATTCAAAGCGAGTTTAGCGCTCTTTTGCAGTGTAATACTGGCCATCGTGCTGGCAATGTCGTGCACCGACATGCAGCAGCACGCTGTTTTTGACGAGGAAGAGCTGGACCTGATGACCAACATGGACAAAACCGGTGAACGGGGGTATCATGAAATTATCATTTTTCTCAGTGATGAGGACCAGGCCGACCGTCACGACGGGTCCATCCGCCAGATTGAAGCCCTTCAACCCGAGCACATCCAAAGTGTGAATGTGTTGAAAGGAGAGGTCGCCATTGAAGAATACGGATCCCGCGGTGCCCAGGGAGTGATCGTTGTTCGAACCCGGCAGGATATCGACTCCTACAACCGTGCACTCAAGGCACTTGGCATGGAGCCGGTGGATCCGCCGCCGCAGGCACAAGATCAGCCTGATCATACCACTGATGATGATGTTTACACTGTTGTTGAACAGATGCCGGAACTGATCGGCGGACTTGCTTCCATTCAACGTACTATCCGGTATCCTGAAGAAGCCCGCCGGGACGGTATTGAAGGTCGCGTATACGTTCAGTTTACCGTCAACGAAGAGGGCGGCGTTGAGGATGCCCGGGTCATACGCGGAATTGGCGGCGGAGCCGATGAAGAAGCTCTCAGAGCAGTCAGACAGGCCGAGTTTCATCCGGGCATGCAAAGAGGTGAACCAGTAAAAGTTCGATATTCACTGCCGATTGTGTTCCGGCTGGCCGGCGAAACGAATAATCAATCAGAAACATCTCAAACCCAGCCATCGCCGTCCCAGGATGTCACGAATAACGATACTGAAACCTCTCAATCCGAACACGAATCAGATAACGATTTAACAGTTTCGGACATTATTTCAACCGGTAGTACCAATATCGAAGCTCCGGAAGTAAACTACAAACAGTTTGATATTCAGAATCTGCATAGAGACGGTGATGTTATTCAGGGCAGAGTTACAGATACCGAATCCGGACAACCCCTTGCCGGGGCCAATATAGTTATCGAAAACACCAGTACCGGTACAGTCACCGATCCGGATGGTGAATTCAATATTTCGGTAGAACCGACCGGCAATTTGACGCTCCACATATCCTATATCGGCTATGAACGGGTTGAAGTTAACATTTGAGACTGATGGTTCCTTTTACCACAGCTGAGCCATAGCTGACCACGAAAAGGCGGAATCGATACATCGATTCCGCCTTTTCTATGGTTCCGAGTGCCAACTGCATGACCATCGGCTGATTCTTACCATAAAGCGAAACCCCGCCCATTTCCAGACTCCCGGCACAGGTTTACCGGGGTACCTGTGAATAATGGCCAACTGCCTGCTGCAACTGCCACTGCCATTGCCAACGGCCCAACGAACCCACTGACACACTGCAACCCTGACACACTGTAACACTGCAACTGCCTACTGCCTACTGACCTCACCTCCTTTGACTATTCCCATGTTTTTATTATCTATAGCCGTCTCAAAAATGTTTTTCATTCAATTTGTAACTTCTTTAAACCTTTTACGTACCACCTTGTAAGGTTATCTCTGTATATCTCTCGTATCTAAAACTGAATATATGTCAGCAAGACTAAAAAAATCACGAATCGACAAGATGATAGCCGGTGTCTGCGGCGGCATCGCTGAATACCTTGGCTGGGACTCCACCCTTGTTCGCATCCTGTTTGTCATCCTTGTTTTTTCATCCGTTGGTACCATGGTTCTCATTTACTTTATCCTGGCACTGATCATGCCGGATTGAAGGTCGTTCTCTTTATTTTCGATTAATCGATCATCGTGGATCAATCTTTCATAAGAGATTAAATTTTCATCATTTGAATAATCACTCTTCCAGTGATAAAGAGTAGAAGTATGGCCTGGTGAACACATGCATTCAAGTGGACACCGGACTTGGTACAATTCAATTCAGTCATACATCAATCCAGGCATTCACCGGTTCAACATCAATCCAGCATCCGTTCTGGCACAACATTGAACCCCGTCCCTCAATTGCACCCCGAATATCCAGCCTAAATCCTGCATCCTGTATCCTGTATCCTGTATCCTGTATCCTGCAACTTGTATCCTGTATCTCGAAAAAAAAGCACCTTACGGGTATACTCATCCAAGCCAGAAGTGCATTCCAACACACCGATACCACTTCCTGTATCCTGTATCTTGTACCGCCCGCTCCCTGAACCCTGAACCCTGAACCTGACAAAAAACACTTGGAAACATCATCTGTGCTGATGATCTTGTTTCGAACCGTAACGAATGGGAAAAGATGAGGGTCGGTATTGTTGGCGATAAGGATCGGGCTGCAGCCTGGGAGAAGCATTTGAGGCCGCTGACGGCTGTACATGAAGTCGTTATCACACCAGATATCTCCGATCTGGATGATGTAGACGCATGCATTTTGCTGGATGATTCCACTACAAAATTGCACACTCTTGCCGAAAGCATCCGGCTCGGATTGCACTCTTACTTGGTATCCACACTGCCGACAGATGAAAAACAGCTGAAGTCAATCTATCACCTGGCCCAGGAATCGGATGTCAGGGTGCAATTTTCACACTGGCCGACGATCTCCCCCGCATCCCAATGGATGAAACAGCAACTGCCGAAACCCGGCTTTATTCAGGTGATCAGGGAACACTCCCACATCAGTTTCAGTGAAAACCGGCTTCGCTTTACCCAGTCCTGGATGGATGAAACCGCCTGGATTGTCAAATGGATGAATATGGCGACACACAGAATTGAAGCCCGTCATATTATCCCCGGAAGTGCTGATTCGGGGTTGCATATCTACCTGAAATTTGAAAACGGGGCATCGGCATCCCTGTTCTACCTGGTATCGGGCACCGAAGACCGGCATCGCCGTCTTGTTTCTTCCTCCTCATTGCTGCTCGACTGTAATGCAAACCGGCAGACAGTGAAAAAAACCCATATGGGAGAGAATCAACGGCTGACCGTTGAATCCCAAACCTTCGATGCAACTCAATCGGCCGCATTATCGGCCAACCTCTTCTTCAAGGCCATCAAACTGAAGAAAGAAACCGCATTTACGGCCTATGATGCCCTGAAAACGTCCCAGGTCGTTAACAACATCCGGAATATTTTAAAAATGCAGGTGCAGTGAATGATCTGATGATGCAAGAAAAAAATAAACCTTAGAAATCTACTTCCCCTTCATCATTTTGAACAACTTCTTCAGCTTGCTGCGCGACATCAGCTGATCGATGAAGTTAAACTGCCCGGCTACCAGTTTTTCGCCACCATCAATGGTAACACATTCCCCTGTGATGTATTCGGCCAT
>SKRC01000048.1 GCA_007118695.1 Balneolaceae bacterium
TTTCCTGTTCATTGATTTCCAGAACCCGGTTCATATATTTGGAGAAATCGATGACCATGGCGTCGCCCACCGTTTGTCCGGCCAGGCTCGTGCCGCCACCCCGGGGCAGAATCCTCACGTTGTTAGTGCGTGCGATTTCAACGGCCGTTTCCACATCCGATTCATCCCGCGGAAGCACCACAGCGACCGGTTTGATCTGGTAGATACTCGCATCCGTGGCGTACATGCCCAGCGAATAGTTATCATCAAGGACTTCGCCTTTGATGGATGTTTTCAAATGGGATATGAATTGTCTGTTTGGGTTCACGGGGATTAGTAACTACACCTGAAAATCCAGATTTTCCGTAATTCGCGTGCCATCCTTGGCAAACGCCTTCATGTACTGGCTGATCCGATTGCGGGCCAGGTCCAGATCTTCGTTGTCGAGATTGATGTTTAATAAATCAATGAACCAGGGCGGTTTGATCTCGCTGTTCATGTACGTCAGAACAATCTCGCGGGAGATGGGAAGTGTCGTATCCTTTGAGTTGTCATGGACATCCCTGTCATCGGCGCCGAGCAGTTTCTGATACTCTTCTTTCAGCAATCGATCAAATAGGGAGGAGTCGAAGATATCTCCCGCTTTGATGCCGGTTTCCGGATCATCCACAGTAAGTGTAGCCCCCTTGTGAATCCATTCCCACAGGATGCTCAGCCTGATTTCACCCGTTGCCATATCTTCCATCAGGTAGAGGATATCGTCATTGCCGAAGAAATCGGCCGGCTTCAGGGCCGCCGCCTGCATGCCTTGCAGAAAGGCATTCCCGTATTGCAGGGCAACACTCAACAGGTTCCGGGCTCCACGGATGGTCGTGGAAGCTGGTTCCAGGAGGATCAGATCATTGGCATCGTTCTTGGTATAACTGAGGGCAGGAAATGTTCTGCCCAACTGGTTGGCTTCACCCGCTTTTTCCCAGACCGGCCTGACGATATGCACCATCTTCCAGTGGGCAACCCATTTGCCGCTGGCACCCTCACGCTGTTCCCGCTCTGCCCCGGCGACCGCTTTTTTCATTCCGGCCGATACCCCTTCCGGGGAGCCGACCGGGATATTCGGCTCCATGCCACCCTGCCAGAGGGCATAATTGCCATTCATGTCGGGGGTATTGACCGCCCGGCGCACACGGTCTTCATAGATACGCATGTAGCCGTACGTCATGGTTACATCCTCGATGTTGGGATGGATAAAATTCTCATCCCATGCCATGGCATCTGCCACGCTGTTGATATAATCCCAGCGGCCGGTGTTGTATCCAGCAAAATGTTTGCCAAGGACCGCCCGGATCTCCATCAGCTGATAGGTGGCTTCCAGCTGTTCCACCAACACATAGACTTTGATGGTGCCAGTATGAAGGCCGAGGTAATTTTCAAGGGCGGTGAGCAATTCGTTCCAGACAGCCGCCTCCTCTGCCGTTTGAATTTTTGGAAGGTATAAAACGATCGACGCATCTCTTTTCTGAAGCTCCTCGTAGTTATTGGTCACATAGAGGACGGTATCGACGATGGAAGCGGCCATCGCATTTCCATTTGCATCGCGTATGTGGCGGTCGTCGAGGTGGAGGCCACGCGCCCGGAAAATGATGGTTGTAAAGTCGAGTTGTTCCTTCCAGTTGTCGATAATGTTACGGCCAAAGAATTCACCGGCCCACTCGTTCATCTGTGTGGCGACCTTTTCGGCCGCTTTCAGGAACAGAGGATCCCTGCGGATTGCCAGTTTCAGATTTCGCTGGTTATCGAGCGACATTGAGGAGATTTGTCCCAGTGCATCCTCCCCATCAAACATCCAGCCGTCGGCGCCAGAGAGCAGCGCATAGGCGACATTCCGGATGCTGTTTTCCACCGGTGCATTCGGTTTGGCTGCCGGACCGGTACCCTGAATCCATTGCCGCTGAAGGTCGTGTGGAATTTCTGCGCCGGTAAACCTGCCTGCCCGGGCATCGCTGACTTTTAGATCTGTTCGGGGGATGCGGCTGTCCGGGTCCAAAAAACCGATTTTTTCCTTTTTTTTCTGACGCTCAGAACGTCGCTGAATGCGGCTCGCCATCACTTCTTTGATGGTACCGTTAAAATGGGAAAGAGCAGTGAGTGCGGATAATACCTCTGGCGTTAAAATATCGCTGTATTTGTCTTTCAGACTGTCCCGGATAAGCAGATGTTTGTCCGTCATTTATAGATACCCCTCAAATCTCAGTTTCAAATTCCAAGTTGTCATTGCCTTTTGAACATACAAAAGCGGATTTTTTAATCCAATCTGTAAAATTTGCAACCCTCACCCCGGGAATTCCAGCCCGGTTCAACCCTGTTCCGGGTCTGGCAGCAAATGCGGGAGAGTGAGGCTTACCACGGAATCATGCGTTTCAGCCGTGATTACGGGGAATTGTTCCATTCACCGGCGAATCACACCATACTGATTCAATTCTCCTATTGGCACAAATACCTCTGTAGGGTAACAATATTGCAACTGTTAAAATATGATTCATTCAGTTAAACTATGGTAAGTTTGAAAATCTTTCCGAGGGCGGAAAAAAAATGCCACTGGAGGAGATGTTTGGGGTAGCCCTGTACGGAAGTTTTGAGGACCGGTTCGGTGTGAACTGGATGGTGAACTGTGATTTAAAGTAAAAAAATGAATGAAGTAAAGGAGTTATTAAACGCGGTAACATTTGATCAATTTATGTTCCATTTTGAGTGTGGGTAAGAAGGCTTTCGGACCCAAATGATATTTAAGTTCCTGGAAATTACTAACTAACAACCGAGGAGGATTGATATGGGAGATTTATTGATTGCAGTAAACTGGTGGGCGGTAATAGTGGCAGCTGTGGTTTATTTTCTGCTCGGAGCGGTCTGGTATAGTGTGTTGTTTGCAAAAAAATGGATGGAGCAGAGGGAGTTGAAGGAGGAAGACATCGGCGATCCGAATCCGATTATATTTCTCTGGTCGTTTGTTTTACAGTTTGTCGCTACTTTGTCTCTGGCACTATTTATCTTGGCAATGGGAGTGTACACTGGCATTGAAGGTGCCATTGTTGGATTTGGTGCCGGTGCGGGGATTGTCTTTACCCTTGCCGGCACAACCGGGCTCTTTTCAGATGCAAAGCTTGGGCTGCACTTTATCGATAACGGGTATCACGTGGTGGGACTGACAATTGCCGGTGCAATTCTGGGCTGGTGGTGAATGCTTTTACTGATTTATCCATCAGTTACCCATTCAATAGCGTTCAGTAAAAGCTGATTGAATGCGGGTATCTCAAAATCACGCGGATCTCCAAGGGAGGTGTAAAAAATTTTTGCATCGCCATAATGCCGAATCCAGCTAACCGGTTCAGCTTCACCATCCTGCCCGACACGTCCGTACAAAAGGGGAGTTGCATTTTCAGCAAGGGGGCGGGTTTTATAAAGCCAGGATGCCACACGAAACGGTTCATCAGGCAATCCGGAAACGACCGGATGCGAATGAGCATCGGGAGCGAGCTGAACCCAGGTAGGTGGATCATCCGGCGGGCGGTTACCATGGTGCCCGCTGTAGTTGCCACCCAATACATCGGGGTCAAACTCAGTCCAGGTTTCAAAGGCGTGACTACTCGTGCGAAGGGCAATAAGCGGTTTGCCTTCGTCAAGGTGTTCACGCAGCCAATCGAGCTGCGACTGCGGCAGATGCCGGCGGCGAACGTAAAGTATTACCAGGTCGGCATCACGAACCTGTTCGATAGCTGTGATTTCGTCTTCATCACTCTGAATAACATTAAAAGCGAAATGGCCGCCTTCAGTCAGGTGGTTTTTTGCAAATGCAGGAAGAGTCAGATGGGCATCATATTCATCTTCAGCAATAACAAATGCAATATGAGTTCTATTATCTTCTGCAAACCTGAATGCCGGCCGGCCGGTTAAATCGGAGCTAAGGATAGAAGGGGACCAATATTTTTCAATGTGTTCGGTGACCAGCTCCGTACCACGAAAGTGGGTTACATAGGGTGGCATGTCGGGGTTGTACATCGAATCGGTCATATCACGCATTAAAACTACATTCTTGCCAAGATTAACCATTTGCCGGATGGCATAGGAGCGCCCTAAAATGCACATATTGGTATGAACTCCCATGATAATCAGATTCTCGATGCCATTTTCCATAAAAAGGTTATAGACTTCCTGACCATTGTCGCTGATGGCATCTTCATCGTGGATTTCGATTGTTTCGACCTGACTTGACCAGGCTTCTTTTTCAATACAAGGCTGACCATCAGCACATGGTTTGTCACAGCCGCCATCAGTGTCGTCGATTGGAAGGCCGGATTCCTGCTCCTCATCAAGAAAACACCATGCATTAAGGTCGAAACCTGCGGGAGGCTCATGCCATGGTGCATCGATGGCACGCTGTCGTTGTGGAGTCCCTTTGTAGTTGTCGAGCGTACCGCTGGGGGCGTGAATAATCATGACGCCCCGGTGGCGTGCTTCGATAAGTACTTCATTCATCTCAGGGGCGAGCTCCTTCACCCGTTCAGTGGAACTTTCACACCAGTGCCGGTCCCACATATCAGTGACGATAATTGCTGTTTTCCTCGGATCCCATTTTTCCTGGTGATGAACCACTTGCCAGATGTCGCTGCCAGGCTCTGTTTCCACCCGGCTGCGCATAACAAGGTTCAAAGGATCGGTGTTGTTTGATTCCGAAATCTCCTGCTCTGCCAGGCGGTCACTTTCAGAACACCCATTTGAAGCCAAAAGAAAGAGCAGGACAAGAAAAGCAGAGCTGCATAGATAGTGAGTCAAGAATTTCATAACTATTACTCTGATAATTTACAGGAAGTTTTATGTAAGGAATCAACTTAACCTGGATCATACTATAAAGCAGAAATGCAATAAGCAAACCCGGAGAAAAAAATTTTTAAGCTAGTTTAGCCGGACAAAACGGATCAGGTTTTCAGCTTGGGTTAGTCGTTGTAATTTATGAATTTTTGTTTCTGTAAATTGAATATGAGAAATGTTTAGCCACATAAGAAATTTTGAATATGGTGTAATGGCAAGTAGAATTTTCCTTTTGATCAAAACATTCAATATGATTGAAGGTATTATCAAAAATCCAAACCGGCGAATTCAGGGAAGTTTTTATGGGATTACAGTTATTGGCAACCGCAGATCTTCATCTTGGGAGAATCTCCTCCGGAGTTTCCGGATTAGGTGAGAAAAGCTCGACCCGTCACACCTGGTATAATATGGTCGAATGGGCTTTGGAGCATAAGATGGATGCATTTGTCATTGCCGGTGACATCGTCGAACACGATAACCGGTATTTTGAAGCCCTGAGTGCTTTGGAAAAAGGCCTGGCCAGGCTTGGAGATGCCGGAATACGGGTCATCATGGTAGCCGGAAACCACGATTACGATGTCTTGCCGCAAATCGTCAGACAGCAGGGATTTGAGCATGTCCAGTTACTCGGTCAAAAGGGGCAATGGACTGTTGAAAAGGTGGACCTAAATGGAACTGCCATTCAATTTACAGGCTGGTCTTTTACCAGTCAACATCACTCCGCAGACCCGGTTGCCGAATTCCCTGATGCAGATTTGGATCCAAACCTGATGACCATCGGAGTGATCCACGGGGAATATGAAGTTCGGCAAAGTTCATATGCTCCCCTATCATTCCATACACTCTCCGGCGCCGGTGCCGATGCCTGGGTGATGGGGCATATTCATAAACCGGAAGTTTTTCATACATCGCCGTTGATTTTCTATCCGGGATCCCCTCACGCAATGAGTGCAAAAGAGCCGGGCGCTCATGGCCCTTTTTTGCTCAGCATTGACGAAAACGGCCGGATTGATCACAAACAGATCCCGGTTTCACCTGTCCGGTATGAACCGCTTGAACTTGAGCTGACCGGAGCTGAAACCAAGGAAGAATTTCGATCTCAATTGCACCTTGCCCTGGAAGAGGCCATTAAAACAGATATTGACGAGAGTGAATATTTAAAGATGGTGGTTTTTGATGTTGACCTGACCGGGTATCACCAAAACCTGAAAGAAGTTGACAGCTGGATAGAGGAGAGTGATTATCAAAACCTGCAGCGTGAGGTGTCGGGGTTAAAAGTAATCATTCGCCGCACTGAAAACAGGTGCAAAATGAAGGTCGGGAACCTGGAGGTGTTAGCCAATGAAGCCAGTCCGGCCGGCATGCTGGCCCTAGCCATTCTTGATTTGGAAAAACAACAGGAATCCGGTTTTCTGAATTCGTTAAAAGAGAAAATGGGCAGTGCCATTGCCGATTTGAATGTGCATAGTACCTACATACCGCTGCGGGATTCTGATGAGATAGATCAGCTTGAAGCAAAAGACGAGGTGATCGATGAAATTCTGCTGAAAGAGTGCAATCGACTGCTCTCGGAAATGATGCTGACCAAGGAGGGCCGGGATGGATAAACAAGCTTTACGGTTTCATAAAGTGTCCGTCAAAAAAATGCCCGGTTTGAAAGATGGGTTGAAACCATTTGAAGATCTCTCTCCCAATATCAACATCATAGCCGGGCCGAATGCATCCGGAAAAAGCTCAACGGCCAGAGCGATCCAGCAGTTAATCTGGCAGGATGGTACGAAAGGAATGAGTGCAGAAGGACATTTTGAATTGGGGGAGACACCCTGGGTTTCAGTGATCGATTCTACGTTTAAGCAAATCCAGAAAAACGGAATGGATGGATCCCTTGAAGGGATCCCGGCTGTTGAGAGCAAGAACCGGTATATGCTCTCCCTGCATGACCTGATCAAGGCCGATGAGCAGCGCTTGGCTGAAAAGATTCTGATGGATTCGATCGGCGGGTATGACTTGGATAAAGCAGCCGGGGAGCTCGGCTATAAATCCACTAAAACAACAAAAAGGGTTCAGCAATACAGTAAGTATGAAGAGGCTGACAAGGATTTCAGAAAGAAAAAGGAAGAGCATGAACTTTTAGACAGGGAGCAGTCAAGGTTACACGAGCTTTACAGGGATCATGAAAAAGCCAAAGATGCTCAAAGTCATGTTGAATTTTACCGGTTGATTTTCGAACAAAAGAAGGCAGCTGAAGAGCTCAGGCAGTTAGAAAACAGACTTTTGGCGTATCCGGCCGAGATGGGAAAAGTCAGGGAAGATGACTTTGAAAAAATTGAAGAGCTGGAAGGAAAGATCGGGATTCAGCGCACGAATATTGAAACAGCTGAAAGCCAGATCAAACAGCTTTCAAAAGAGAGAAAGGATCTCAGGCTGGCAGATGGTGGCGTTGATGAGACACACATCAGGGAGCTGAACCATCTTATCGACGAACTTGAAGAGGCTGACAGAACAATCCGGGGTTTAAAACTGGAGATCACGGAGGAAAAGACTTTTCGAGAGAGTGCATCCAAACAGCTGGGGGATGATTTTGACACTACCGGTTTTGTCGGGCTGGACTTGTCAGAAGTCGGGCAACTGGATCAGTTCTGGCAGCAGGCATTTGATACATTTGGGAAAAAAAGATGGAAGGAGAGTCAGGCCAGTGACCTGAAGGATCAGCAGAAACCGCATAAGTCAAGCGATCTGCTTGGAAAGGGAATTGATGCGTTGGCAAAATGGCTGCAAGCGTCAGAGCGTGTCAGCAGTGGTGTGTCAGTGATGCTGATCGCCCTTGTTGCGGCGGCTGTGATTGGTACGGCACTTGCTGTTTATTTTTTTGGCGGCCCCGGGTTTGTCGGGCTATTGATTGTTGCGGCCCTTCTATTCTATCTGTACAGGGGAGATGGACGTTTGCAAGACGGTTCCCTGGCGATTCGTGAAAGAGATTTTTCAGAGACCGGCCTGGAGGGCCCGGAAAACTGGAATGCGGAAGAGGTTGCCGGCCGGCTGAATGAGTTGATTACAGAAATGCAGAAGTCCCGCTGGCAGGAAATACTCAACGATCAGCTTCAAATCATGGAAAAAGATCTGCGAAATTTAAAGACTGTGCTGGAACAGGTTGAGAAAAAAGCAGAACAGTTGCGTGAGAATCTCGGAGTTGTCCCGGAATTAAAGGAAGAAAACCTCAGGGATTATGCCTCTTTGTACTGGTTTCTTACCAGCGTTAGGAAATGGCAGAGACATCACGAAAATATATCGGCTAAAAAGAACGCATTGGAAGAAGCGGCGTCTCTGTATAAAGAAAAACTGGCAGCCTGTAATTCGATCTTTTCCATGTACAATCTTGAAAGGGCTGATTCTTTAGCCGGAGCTAAAGCATTATCGGAAACCCTGGGCTCAAAAAATGAGTCATACCGCACGTTATCCAGGCAAATAATGGATCAGGAAACTGAAATCGATCGCAGCAGGAAAGAGATAGAGAAACTTGAAGGGGCATTGGATGAGGTTTATAAGCGTCTGAATGTGGAGAAGAGTGAAAAATTTGAAGTAATGAGCCTTGTAGACAGGCTTGAAGCCTATACAGAGGTAAATGACGAGGTGAGAGTAAAAAAGAGGGAACATGAAAAAGCAACATCGCTGGCCGAAGCGCACGATGTCTATGAACGTGAAAAGCAAGAGGTTGAAACGCTGACAATCCGTCAAATAGAGGAAAAAATTGAAGAAAAGGAGAGAACTGCCGAAGCACTTGATGAGATCAAAAAGGTTATTACGCAAATTGAAACCAGGATTAAGGATGTCAGGGAGAAGAATGACCTGGAACTGGCCCTGGCCAGGCGGGAAGAAGCCCTCCTGGAGCTGCAGCAGTTGTATGAGGAGAACCTCACATCCATCACCGGCGATTTGATCGTGACGCATCTGAAAAAGCATGTTGGCGATCGGAATATGCCGGAAGTTTTTCACCGGGCCAAGGAGTTGTTCAACCGGATCACCAGGGGGAGGTATGAACTCAGGGTGTCGGGGTCGGATCAGCCGGAGTTCCGGGCGTACGACACGCTGGATAAACGGGGCCGCCCGCTCGATCACCTCTCCACCGGCACCAAGATACAGCTGCTAATGTCGGTACGGCTGGCTTTTGTGGAACAGTCGGAAACCACGGTGAAACTGCCGATTCTTGCCGATGAGCTTCTGGCGAACAGTGATGATGAGAGAGCGGAGGCTATTATTGATGCCCTGACGGAGATCAGCAGCACCGGCCGGCAGATTTTTTACTTTACGGCCCAGGAAGATGAGGTGGCCAAATGGAATCGGTATATGAAGGAGAAGCAGATCCCGGTAAAAATATATGTGATTGAAGAGGGTGATTACCGGCTTGATATTTACAGGGAGCCTGTTGGGTTTAACGGAATCAAACTGACGAAAGAAGTGCCTGAGCCGGGCAGTGTGAGTTACGATAATTATGGCAAGAAACTTGACGTGCCCGCCTTCAATCCATTGAGGGACGATGTCGAGCAGCTCCATGTGTGGTACCTGTTTGATGACCCCGAGGTACTTTACCATTGCCTGTCTGCGGGCATTGAGAAGTGGGGGTTGCTGAAGAGCTACATCCAAACCAGGGGAATCATAGAAGGGTTGGATGAGCAGGAGTCTGGCAGGGTACACGCCAGGGCTGCGGTGATAGATAAATATATTGAGCTGGTCAGGCGCGGACAGAACAAGCCTATATCCAGGGAGGTGCTGGAAGATTCCGGTGCTGTTTCAGGCAACTTTATTAATGAGGTTTCGCTAAAACTGGAAGAGTGTGATTATGATCCCGGGGAGTTGATCCGGGCCCTTCGAAATAGTGAGGTGTCGGGATTCAGAACTAATAAGATTGATGAGCTGGAAGAATACTTACTCCATCATGGATTCATTCAAATAGATGAGCCATATAGCCCCGAAGAGTTCCGAACCCGATTGGGAGCTTTTGTAACCCGGTCTGATCTGAACAGGGAACAAGCGGAGAGTTTATTATCCCGGCTGCAGCATAAATAAAAGTGGAGAGGCCTTTTTGCGGCGTATCCGGATTGATTTTCGGGGATTTATCTTTGATGAGAAACTCACCTTCCGGATCATACCTGAAATGTCGGTTTTTACCAATCTGAGCATTGTGCGGGGCATCTCCCGGCAACGGTTTTTAGAAAATCTTCCAGCAATTCCCGGTCCTTCTTGCCTGTTTCGCGGAGTATCCAGCCCATGGCTTAGTGGATCAGATCGTGGTTATCGTGGAGAAGTTGTCAGACAGAATCAGTGATAGTTAGTTTTTTAATTCATCTTTCAGAGGCAACCCTATTGGGTGAAATACGGTATAGGCTAAGAGATAGATGTGAATTCAAATCAAAATGGAAACAATTCAAATATGAATACATCATCAAATCATCAGCTGGTCAGCACCTTCTGTGCAATTTCCGGTACGAAACGAAATGCTCAACTGTTGCTCATAATACTTTGTGCATTGACATTGAGCTTAACTTCTTGTGGTGAAAGTACAACCGGAGGGATTAATGGAAGCGGGAATGGTAATGGAAATGGTAACGAAAATGGTAATGGTGAAGAAATCGGACTCGAACCTACTTTTACAAACATAGTCCAGATCTTTCAAGCACATTGCGCACCTTGTCATATAAGTGAAACAACAAACGGAGTACGTCTGAATAACTACGACAATGTAATGGGTAGTGAGGGGATTCAATATGGATCAAATGTGGTTCAACCTAATGAGGCTGACGACAGTCCGCTAGTCGATAAAATCGAACCCAACCCACAATTCGGTACACGTATGCCGGAAGGCGGCCCATTTCTTTCTAATGATAGAATAAACCAAATAAAAGATTGGATAAACAATGGAGCTGAAGATGACTAGTTCGCATTTCGCTACGCGTACAAAAAATGGGCACTCCGTGGGGAAAAAATGAGCGCTACCGCGGGGAAAAAATGAGTCTCGACCGCCGTCGGGAGGGAAAAGATGTACCCCGAGCAGTCGGGATACAAAAAATGGGCATTTCGTGAGGAAAATGCACCTCACCAGCCAGGATTGTGCCTGGCTGCCGGGTGTATTGCCTTTTAGCCGTTACCGGCCTGCATCATGTAAGAACAGCCTTGTAATAGTCCAGATTATCCAGAACCGCACCCGTGCCGCGCACAACAGCTGTTAACGGATCCTCTGCAATATGGACAGGCAGATCTGTCAATTCTGTGATTCGCCTGTCGAGATTTTTAAGTAAGGCTCCACCACCGGCCAGTATGATTCCGTGATCGAGAATATCAGAGGAAAGCTCCGGCGGAGTCTCTTCAAGAGATTTCATGATGGATTCGACAACCAGGTGGACTGACTGGGAAATCGCTTCGCGTACATCGCGAGAGGAGACTTCAAGGGTTTTGGGAATGCCATTGACAAGATCTCGTCCCTTGATGTTGATATACAGCTCCTCATCAAGCGGGGCAGCCGAGCCGATTTCACATTTTATTTTTTCTGCAGTTCTCTCACCGATCAACAGGTTGTTGTGGCGCCGGAAATAGCTGATAATATCTTCTGTAAATTTGTCGCCGGCCAGCCTCACCGATTGGGCATGAACGATTCCAGAGAGTGCAATGACAGCAATCTCTGTAGTGCCTCCTCCGATATCAACGATCATGTGGCCAACGGGTTCATGGACATTGAGGCCAACACCGATAGCTGCTGCCATGGGTTCTTCAACCAGGTAAACCTCCTTGGCCCCTGCATTTTCGGCACTATCGCGTACCGCCCGTTTTTCCACATCCGTTATGCCGCTCGGCACACAGATGACCATTTGCCGGGTGGTTGAATACCATTTTCGCTTCACACTCTTGATCATACCGGAGATCATATGTTCGGCTGCTTCGAAATCGGCAATAACGCCATCCCGAAGAGGGCGAACCGTTCGAATATTTTTGTGGGTCTTTTCATGCATCAGCCAGGCTTCCTGGCCAATTCCAACAGGTTTGCCGAGGTTGTTAAAAGCCACAATGGACGGTTCACTCAGAACAATGCCATTCCCTTTGGATGAGATCAGGGTGTTAGCAGTTCCCAGGTCAATGGCGATGTCGCTGTAAAACATATCGAACATCCCCGCTTTTTTCTCTTTGGTTTTCGGGGTACCGTTAGTGTTTTTTTGGGGTTTGACGGCCGCTGTTTTCATTATGTTGATAATTTAAAGAATGGGGTTATACTCTAATACAAAAGTTTTTAATAAACAGGATTCTATTAGTAAGGAACGGTAAAAGTCAGTGCTGTTACAATAATTATTGAAAAAAAGGGAATTATTTAATTCCTGGGTAAAAAAGTTCTGAAAAGCCGCGAATCTGAGCAACTTGAATGTGTAAAAATGCCAATCAGCAGGCCTATTTGAACTCCTGCCTCCTGCCTCCTGACTTCTGAACCCATCTGTGCCTGAAAATAGTTGTAAGAATATCGGTTGCAGGCGGGTACATATTCAGTATATCTTCTTTTTCACCTGGCGGGCTGTCGGTCTGCGATTGCCAACAAGATATCGGCAGGAACACCTGGTTGGCAATAGCCGGCATATCAATACTCAAATGGATAAGGAAATGGATTTATTCACCGATGATGTCATGTATAAAGCTCTTGTGGAAAAGGACTCTTCCTTCGAAGGACTGTTTTTTGCAGCTGTCAAAACGACCGGCATTTTCTGCCGGCCAACCTGCAGGGCACGGAAACCAAAAAAAAAGAATGTGCAATTCTTCAGATCGGCCAAGGATTCGCTTGCACATGGCTACAGGCCGTGTAAGATCTGCAGGCCATTGGAATACCCTGATACAACACCCGGATATATCAGTGAAATTTTGGAGGAGATTTCCGGTGATCCGTCCATCAGACTGAAGGAGCAGGATTTGAGGGACAGGGGGATCGAACCGAACACGATCAGGCGGTGGTTCCGGAAACATCACGGGATGACGTTTCATGCCTACCAGCGAATGATCCGGATCAACACCGCATTCAAAAAAATCCGCAACGGAGAGCGGGTTACCACGGCGGCCATTGAATCGGGATACGAATCCCTGAGTGGATTCCAGGATTCATTCAAATCGGTCTTTGGCGTCTCCCCATCCGATGGCAGGGAAAAACTTGTTATGGATCTTACACGGCTGGAAACTCCATTGGGCCCGATGTTCGCTGCCGCAACGGCCGAGGGAATCTGTTTGCTGGAATTTACCGACAGAAAAATGCTGGAAACCGGGTTCAAGGATCTTTCAAAACGGTTGAATGCCACAATTGTTCAGGGAGAAAATGAGCTCTTCGATCAGCTGAACGAAGAGCTGAAAGAATATTTTGAAGGGATCAGAAAAGAGTTTACCGTTCCGATTTTTACACCCGGTACATCGTTTCAGCAACAGGTGTGGCATCAGCTGCGGGACATTCCTTACGGGGAGACCGTCTCCTACAAGGAACAGGCGGCCGCAATCGGTAAACCGGAGGCTGTCCGCGCCGTTGCCAATGCAAACGGAATGAATCGTATTGCCATTGTTATTCCATGTCATCGGGTGATCGGTGCTGACGGTCAGCTGACCGGTTATGGCGGCGGGCTTTGGCGAAAGAAATACCTGCTGGATTTGGAGAGAAAATCCAGGTTATAAATAATTTCGGGATTGGGAACTTTGGGAGGAAACCCTGTTATGGAATTGTTAAATCTGCACAACGATAATTTTCACAGATGCCAGGCTTGTATTACCGGTAAAGCCGAACTGCTTACACGAAAACCACATACTTGAGTGTCGCGTATCCACTGTCTTTAAAAACCGGAAAAACCGAATATGCAAAATGAACCCGGCATAGCCGGCCACCCACAATAAGAAAACTCAGCCTACAACTTTCCATCCACGACCTGGTTGTGAGCAAAATCGACTGCGCGGGCGGTGAGCGTCATATAAGTGATGCTGGGATTTTGGGTTCCGGCACTGGTCATGCAGGAGCCATCCGAGACAAATACATTAGGCACCTCGTGCATCTGGTTCCACCGGTTCAGTACGCTGGTGTCAGGGTCGTGCCCCATACGGGCTGTGCCCATTTCATGGATACAGGCCCCTACTGCAGTAGCATCATTTGATGAGGTGATATTGACGCAGCCGGCCGCTTCGAGCATCTCTACCGCGCATTGCACCCCGTGTTCGCGAAGTTTTTCCTCGTTTTCGCGCAATTTTGCATCAAAAGTAATGATTGGGATGCCATACTGATCGGTTTTATTAAAATTGAGGTACATGCGGTTTTCATGATAGGGGAGGAGTTCGCCGAAGCAGGTCATCCCGATATGCCAGGCGCCCGGCTGAAAAACGACATCTTTTAAATCCTGGCCGATTACACCTTCCGGGACATTGTTGATGCGACGTGCATTGCCCTGATAACCAAAACCGCGCAGATAGTCATCCCTCTTGGTTTCTTCGTCGATGTTGGTAAACCTGGGGATATAAAATCCGACCGGTTTACGGCCGGAATAGTATGAGTCTTCGAGATCATACAGGATACCCGTAGCGCCCATGCCGTAGTGATGATCCATCATGTTGTGGCCCAGTTCCCCGCTTTTGTTGCCCAACCCGTATGGAAAAGTTTCCGAACGGCTGTTCAGCAAAATGGCGGTGGTTCCTACCGTGCTGGCATTGCAAAAAATGATGCGAGCCGAAATTTCCAGCTCTTCCCTGGTCTCAGCATCAATCAGGCGTACACCGGTGGCTTTCCCGGTATCGGCATCATACACAATTTCTTTTACAATACTGTGGGGGCGAATGGTCAGGTTGCCCGTCTCCTCGGCCACCGGCAGGGTTGCCGACTGGCTGCTGAAGTAAGCACCGAAGGGGCAGCCGCGCCAGCAGCGGTTACGGGCTACACACCGCCCGCGATGGCCTTTGTGCACTTCCGGATCGTATTCGGTGAGATTGGCCACCCGCCCGGGTGTAACAACCCGTTCGGGGAACTTCTCAGCGACGGATTCGCGTAAATGCTGTTCGGCACAGTTGAGGGGAAAGGGTTTTAAAAATTTCCCGTCGGGAACCTGTTTCAGGCCTTCTGCCTGTCCGCTGATACCTACAAAAGTCTCAACATAGTCGTACCACGGTTCGATATCCGCATAGCGAATGGGCCAGTCGATCGCAACTCCTTCTTTTTTATTGGCTTCAAAATCGATATCGCTGAATCGATAGCAGTGGCGTCCCCACATCAGCGAACGGCCTCCCACATGGTGGCCGCGTATCCAGTCAAAACGCACGTCTTCATCATAGGGGTATTCGTCGTCCTTGTTTACCCAGTGTTTGTTGTCCTGACGTACCCACCATGCGAGACGGTTCTGTTTTTTATAGTGTTTCTCAATCTCTTTCCGGGGAACCCTGTTTTGATAGGGCAGGTCCCAGATATCTTTTTCTGCTGTAGGGTAATCACCATGATTAACCATCCGGCCGCGCTCCAATACCAGGGTTTTGTATCCTTTTGTGCACAACTCCATGGCTGCATAACCGCCGCTGATGCCCGATCCAACCACTATTGCGTCAAATTCTGTTTGGTCTGATATATTCATTTTCTATATCGCCCAGGCTCTGTTGTCAACATCATCCACGGAGATGCAGGGTTCATAATCACCCGGGACCGGCA
Source organism: Balneolaceae bacterium (assembly GCA_007118695.1). Lineage (GTDB taxonomy): Bacteria > Bacteroidota > Rhodothermia > Balneolales > Balneolaceae > SKRC01. The sequence continues at coordinate 15,530 of SKRC01000048.1, forward strand.
GATAGTTAAGATGTTCTTTGCCAATTTCTTCTGTTGTCAGGTAATACGCTATTGTCTGTTGTTTCAACTCCATATATGCAAGGCGGGCATTTTCGGTTTCGCTGTTGCGGTTTAGTTCCAGTTCGCGCAGGAGTTCAACCTGATCCGGTTGATCCAGTTGACGGAAATTATGACCAGCCAGGTGCCTTTCAAGTTCTGCCCACTGTTCTCTGAAATTGTTTTTAAAATCGATATCGAAGACCAGCCCGATCATGGAGTCGATGGTATAATGCACATTCACGTCGGTCGCCGACGGGCTGTCGGTCCGGGGAAGAATCGTATCAGCCAGAAGGGCAACCAGCTCAAACTGATCGGGATCAAAAAAGTGCAGTTCAGAAACGTCTTCCGGCCTTGAGCACCCCGATAAAAAAACCGAGGCAAAAGATGTAGATACAGCCCCGCCTGTTAACAGGGCCGTATATTTCAGCATTTCTCTTCTGTTCATGGGCACTGGATTAAAAAGTGGGAATGAATTGGAAATCAGTTGACTTGATTACAGTTCACGCAGATACACTGATGTATTATAACCGATTAACCCGGATTAATCACCAATAAGTGTAAATCAATGGTATACAGTAATGTTATTAATGATTTTACATGATTCATTGGTTTTCCCAAATTTGGGTATGGTATTTTTGCGGTGAAATTTTGCAGTCTACTTCGTTGAAGTGAAAATAGCTTACTAGGGTGCGCAAGTACCCTTCCGCTGCCATTTCCACTTCGACTTGTTCACCCCCGAGGGCGTTTTTGGGCTTGGTGAATAATCCGGGTTAATGGAAAATCCAATTTAGAAAATTATTTATAAACTTCAAGACAGGGAAGTTCAGAGTGGTAATACACTAAAAGCGAAACTGCCGGATGGCAGAGTCCGTTAAAACGGATATATCGTACAATCCATTGGCGGTACGATTTTTCGGTGCGGTAGCTGTAATTTTGCCGGCGGATCTCATCTTATAACAGTATCAGCAGCTTTTTCCTTTTCATGCTTTTTATTTGTATGAACCAAAAAGAGGCACTTCCTTACAAAAAATAAAATTTATTAAGCGGTATATCCGGACATTACCGTACTGATAAATAAAATTTAACCGGACAGATCCTTGGATTTATTTGCGTTGATGGCATGGTTCAACTATTATCGGACAACGCAGGCGGTTGTAGTGCTGCCGCGAAATACATGTTTAGGGTTTTGAACCTACACTCAGCGTATCTATATTTTCAGCACTTCGGATACAATCCTTAATGTTAGCGCCCTTCCATATGCTGTGAGTCAAGCCTGCAACATTATTTCTCTGAGATTTTCTCCATCAATACGGCTACTTGGAACTCAATTCGTTTTATTTTACGAAGTATGGAATTCTTGTCTATTTGATTCCAGAGCCAGAGCTTTAAAAAAGAAGTAAACATCATAAAAATGAACATACCGGCACCATATCGAAGCATTTCTGCCACTGTCTCTACGGTAAAAAACCGGTATCCACAATAGATGGCTGCAAATACAAAAATTGTAATAAAAACGGATTGAATGATCGCAATCCATCCGTTTTTTCCGGTATAAACTCCACTCCACATTTTAAAAACATTCTCTTCATCCAGGCTTTTATAGAATTCTGCCTCATCCTTACTCAGCGATTCAGTGATCAGCTTATCGATTTCTTCTTTTTTCATCATTTATCTCCATGTTGTTTGATTAGAATATTTTTCAGGTTCTCACGGGCGTAAAACAACCGCGACTTAACCGTTCCTTTTGAGATTTTAAGAACATCGCTTATTTCCTGTAAACTCAGATTTTCCAGGTAAAACAACGTCAATACTATCCGTTGGGTTGGCGATAATTGTTGGATCCTGATCTGTATTATTTCCCACCTGTCATCCGTTTTCCGGTCAACCAGATCAGATTCATTTTCAAGGATCAACGATTGAACTTGCATGCGTGCTTGTTGCTGATTTCGTATCCAATCGATGGATTTTCTTCGAACTATCGCTAAAGCCCACGCATTAAAACTGATTTTTAACTTTAGTTCTTTAAGTTTCCCAATGATGACATACCAACAGTCTTGGGCAATGTCATCAATGGCATCACGATCGGAGGTATGATAATAAATGGTTTTAACCATCACTGGATGAAATCGGTTTATCAAGAGTTTTTAAGCAACATCCTCACCATTTTGATATCGGCGAACCAGCAGGTTATTCAGGTTATGTTCTGTTTTCGAATTCATATGTCATTTCTAAAGTCGTATGAATTCAGGAAAGGTTCATTTTTATTTATACCTGATTTGTAAATTGGGAGCGCTAACATATATATGGCCTCCAATGTCAAGTGGCAATAGCATTCCCTGGCAAGAAAAATGAATCCTCTCACCTGGTCGATTTCGACACTTTTTCTGTGGTGTTGTACTACAGGCAGTTTTCAATCATGGATTTGCAGCTCATCGGTTTTAATGAAGTTTTTCAGAGTTGCAGTAAATCCATTCTTTTATCACATTTGTAGCTGAAAATGCCAAAGCCGGTTAAACGCCAAAGCCGTATGTCTTTTTTGATAGTTATTGAGCAATCAAATAAAATAACACTATGAAATACCTTTTTTTACTAATAGCACCATTACTAATCGGTTGTACTTCGAATTCAATTATTGAATTACATTTTGAAGAGTTCACATCCACTGTTCAAAACTATCAAAGCATGTATGTTGAGGGGGATGAGGATAATTGCGACAAAATTTTAGCGATGGTAGATGAAAACATAGAGTTTACCGAAAATGGAGAAACCTGGACAAAATCTGATATGATTCAATATTGTCCATACCTACCAAAAAAAGATGTTTTCGAAACAATAAGTAATCATAAACTTCTTACCTCAGAGCTAGCTTATGATTTTGTAAATCAGCTTTACCTGAATCAGGATAAGGATACAATGAGTGAAACAACGTCAAGAATTTGGAAGAAGTTTGGAGATGATTGGAATATTACAAAAATGGATATTGTTAGATATCAAATTGTAGATTAAGATTAATGTAAAATTTTCACTTCGTTTTATTTTGTCATTACAAGTCATTAATTAACATAAGGTTAAAGACATAAGTATTTCCTGCTGACGTGTAAGCGTTTGTTGTTTATTTTCATGCATGGTCGCCACGCAGCAGAATTGCCAAACCGTTATTTTCCCTTTTCTTGGTCAGAGTATATTAGAGTCGAATAAAAGTTACTCAGTCGGAATCCTTTGAGTCTTTGGAGCTTTTTTTGAGTTGGTTTTTCGCGACTTGTCCCCTCTTTTTATACCACTCCAATAACTTTTTGCGAGTCATTTCTATTGTCTCTTCGTAGTTTTCATCACGAATAGACCGAATTGTCTTAACTGTATCAAATTCTTTATTCTTTATAATTGGTCACCTCGCGCGGTGAATAAATATCAATGGATTTCAGACCATTTTCAATGTTAACGGCATTGAACAGGCGAATCTTGTCATAATGAACAATATGACGAAAATTCCAGCTAACCAATACATCCACTTTTGCCAGAGAAGCCAGCGTTATGTGCAATGCATCATCGCGAAATTTTGGAGTCAGAATCTCTCGCTTCAAATATTGTTCAGATAGTTCAAGGGCTGATTCGGTTATTTCAAGTACTTCGGGATCATATTCAAGCAGGTTTTTTAATGTTTCCTGAACAGATTGTGGTGCCTTACTGATTTCATCGAAAGTCAGTTCCGATATAACCGGCAGATAATTTTTTAATTGGAAGTCCTTCATTAGACCATTTGACTAGCTCTTGAATTCTTCATCATGACATCCGCCTAATACAGAAGTGTCTAAGTAAATTCTTGATAGTTTCATGGCAATATTTGTTTTAATTACTGGAAGATAGGTAAAATAACAAGCCCGAGCTTTCGGGAGACTGGATACAGTGGGTTGCTTGTGGTACATTACCAGCACAGCCGCTTAAGCGCAGAGCCGTTATGAAAATTTCTCTGTCTTTCATCATTCTTAAAATTTTTCATAGCGTTGATCACTGTTTTAAAAAGATTCAGGAAAGTAAACTGTAAAGGAGGCGAAGAATCGCAAATGTATTGTATACATTCCAGGTCTGAACCGGAATTATTGAATGGCTGCGAGATGTTCTTCGAGCCGGTCCCAGGTTTCGGTAAAGCCTTCAATCATTCCCATCTCCACCAGTTTGTCCACTTCTTCTTTTGAGCCGACTTTTGAGGCTACTCTAACATTGGTTGTATCACCGGTTGAAGTGAACGTGACAATCATATCAAACGAAGGCATTTCAGTATTGATATTCCCATCTTTATCTGAAAAGTAGTCGTTATAAATAATTTTTTCGGGTTTTGAAATTTCCTTGTATTTGGCGATACCCCACGATTCATTACCCTCGTTCGGGCCTTTCATGCAGTAGTGCCAGGTTCCGCCGGGACGGAAGTCCATGTTACAATAGCTGAGCGGCCAGCTGCGCGGGCCCCACCAGTTCATCAGGTGTTCGCAGGTGGTGTAGGTTTCAAAAACCAGTTCACGCGGGGCGTCAAATGTGCGGGTAAAGATGATTTCATTGTCGGTTGTTTCTACGGTTTGGTTTTTTTCTTTTTTCATCGGTATTTATTGATTTAATAAAAGTTGATTTAGGTATTTGTGGAGCCGATCCCAAATTTCGGTTAACCCTTCGACCGCTCCCATTTCCAGCATGAGGTCCAGGTCTTTCTCTGTTGGATATTCCCAACGATTCACAACGGTTGTTTTTCCGTTCGCTTCGGTGAACTCGAGTGTAATCAGGCTGGAAGGCAGTTCTTGGCTGAGCTCTCCCTTTTCATCGAGGAAATGATCTTTGTAGACGATCTTTTCCGGCCTGTTGATCTCCTTGTAAATTGCCAGGCCGCACGCCTCCTCATCCGGCATTTTAAAACAGTAGCTCCAGCGCCCGCCCTCGCGGAAATCCAACTCGCATCTGGCAAGCGGCCACTCATCGCCGCCATACCAGTTCATCAGGTGTGTGCAGTTCGAGTGAACCTCAAAGATCAGTTCCCTTGGAACATCAAATGTTCGCTTGACGATCATCACATTTGCTTCCTGTTCGGTGGTCTGGTTAGTCATATTACCCATCGTTTTTGTCTTTTTTTTGCAGTTGTTTCAGGTAGCCTTCCAGCCGGTCGAAGCTTGCCTCCCAGAATTTGCGGTATTCGCTGATCCACTTGTCGATATCTTTCAATGGCTCCGGATGCAGGCGGCAGGGGCGGTACTGAGCCTGGCGGCTGCGCTCAATCAGCTTCGCCTTTTCCAGCACCTTCAGGTGTTTGGTGATGGCCGGCATCGACATATCAAACGGCTCGGCCAGGTCGGATACGGTTTTCTCGCCGGTGGTAAGGCTGGCCAGGATGGCCCGGCGCGTCGGATCTGCAAGGGCCTGAAATGTGGTACTGAGCTGGTCTGACGGCATTATTCTATATTTAACTTAATGGTTAATTAACCGATAGGTAAAATAAAGCATCTTATGATTATTGTCAAAAATATTTTACGGGGCGGGTGAAGGGGTTGGGTGTTTGTTTTCATATTCTTTGTGTTATAAGCCTCCTGATTACTCATTTTCCAGTATCTCTTTCAGTCTGGCAAGACCGATATCATAGTCGTCTCCTATCAGCTCTTCAAAATCCATAAACAACAGCATTAAATTCATGGGATATGCAAACCGGCTTTCCATACCCCAGGTTACCCTGGTCTGTTCTTCAGAAACCGGCTCAGTAGCCATGTATACATCGGCACTGCTTTCAAACGGTTCGATGAAGCGGAGTGCAAAATCGATCCGTTCGCCTTCCGTAATTCCAACAATCTCCTGCTCGCCTTTGCCTGTTTCTTCACTATCCCAGGCCGAGACGAACCCGACGGTTCCGTCTGTTCCCCGGAAATCCCGTTTCATATCCGGGTCCATTGCAGCCCAGGTACTGTAATTGTCCTGATTTCGCAGGTGTTTGATGTAATCAAAAACTTGCTGATTTGGCCTGTCAATTATCACGGAGCGCTCCACAGAAATATCCTTGCCCACGAATAGTGCTGCAATGAATGGCAAGGCAACCAGCACAACAATCACAATGGCAGTGATTTTTAAAATTTTAACGGTTTTCGGTGACATGATTTCATCCTCCGGAATGTTTTATCGGTTTCATGTTTATATATATAAAAAAAAAAAAAAA
>SKRC01000059.1 GCA_007118695.1 Balneolaceae bacterium
AGCCGGCACCTTTTACAATCTCTGCAGTTAAAGGGAGTACTGTGATTTAAAATAATGATGAACAATATTTTGAGGGAAACATATTAACGGAGAAGCCAATGAGTGCAGAACACGATCAACACAAAAATCACAATCATGGTCATGAGGGTCATCATTCACATGACAACCATCATGATCATGAGAACCACAAAGAGAATCATGGTCATGGCGATCACGGCCATGCGGGCCACTCCCATCACGACCACCATAAAATGATGGTGGAGGATTTCAAATATCGTTTTTGGTGGGTGCTGGGATTGACTATCCCCATCCTGGCCCTCTCCCCGATGATCCAGGAGTTTTTGGGGGTGGACTGGCGATTTGCCGGGGATACCTGGCTGCTGACAATCCTGTCGACAGTGGTCTACTTTTTCGGTGGCTGGCCGTTTTTGACCGGACTGGTCGACGAGCTGAAGGAAAAACAGCCCGGTATGATGACCCTGATCGGCCTGGCGATCTCCGTTGCCTTTATATACAGCGTGTTTGTGGTGTTCGGGCTGGAAGGTCATCTGCTATTTTGGGAGCTTTCCACACTGGTTGCCATTATGCTTCTGGGCCACTGGATCGAGATGCGTTCGGTGATGAGCGCCTCGGCCGCCCTGGAAAAACTGGCCGAGCTTCTCCCTGGCAAAGCCCACCGGCTGAAGGAAGACGGATCGGTTGAAGATGTACCGGTTGAGGAGCTTCAGGTCGGAGATCACATTTTAATTAAGCCCGGTGAGAAAATTCCGGCGGACGGTATCGTTATTGAGGGTAAAACCAACGTCAACGAAGCGATGCTCACCGGGGAATCGCTGCCGGTCGAAAAACAGAAAGACGACGAGGTGATCGGCGGAGCCATCAATGAAGAAGGTTCCATCACCGTAAAAATCCACAAAACCGGGGATGAGTCGTTTCTATCACAAGTGATCGACCTGGTGCGTCAGGCCCAGGAGAGTAAATCGCGTACACAGGATCTGGCCAACCGGGCGGCGTTCTGGCTCACTCTTGTTGCCATCACCGGAGGTGCGCTGACCTTCTTTGCATGGACGCTGTTTACCGGGCAGGATATGAGTTTTGCCATCAACCGAACGGTGACGGTCATGGTGATCGCCTGCCCGCACGCGCTGGGGCTTGCCATTCCGCTGGTCGTCGCCGTCTCCACCACCTTGGCTGCCACCAACGGATTCCTGATCCGTAACCGTACGGCCTTCGAAGAAGCACGAAACCTGGATGCGGTCATATTCGATAAAACCGGAACCCTGACAGAAGGTACTTTCACCGTCACCGATGTGCTGAACTTCAACGGGCAAGTTAGCGATGATGAACTCCTGAACTATGCTGCGGCCGTTGAAGTCAACTCCGAACACCCGATTGCCCGCGGGATCGTTGAAAAAGCGGAAGAAACCCCGAGACGTCGGGGGGAAGTGGAGGAGTTCAACTCCATCACCGGAAAAGGGGTGGAAGGGAACGTGAATGGAAAATCGGTGAAAGTGGTCAGTCCGGGCTACATCCGGGATGAGAAGATGGACTATCCGCAGCAGCAGGTGGAAGAGATCTCAGCCCAGGGAAAAACGGTGGTATTTGTGATTCTCGGCGGGAAACTGGAAGGTGCTGTAGCCCTGGGAGACAAAATTCGTCCGGAATCGCGACAAGCCATCGACCGGCTGCACGAGATGGGCATTGAATGCATCATGCTGACCGGCGACAACCGGCAGACCGCAGAATATGTGGCCAACGAACTGGGTATCGACCAGGTGTTTGCAGAGGTGCTACCCGATGAGAAAGCCGACAAGGTGAATGAAGTCCAGGGTCAGGGCAAAAAAGTAGCGATGACAGGTGATGGCGTGAACGATGCGCCCGCACTGGCTACGGCCGATGTTGGAATAGCCATAGGCGCCGGATCAGATGTTGCGGTTGAAACCGGAGATATCGTCCTGGTACGAAACAACCCAATGGATGTAGCTCATGTGATTCAACTCTCCGGTGCCACCTACGGCAAGATGGTGCAAAACCTGTTCTGGGCTACCGGTTACAACGTGGTGGCCATCCCGCTTGCTGCCGGTGTGCTGTTTGCCTGGGGCATCATTCTGAGCCCAGCCATGGGTGCGGTACTGATGTCGCTGAGTACGGTAATTGTTGCGATCAATGCGAGATTTTTGAAGATGGAATCGAAATAAACGACCAGACCGGCATGGTTTTCGAAACCTTGGCGGTCTTGAAGTAGATACAAATACAAGAACAAATACGAGGTGAATTCATGAAACTCATTTAAGCTTATAACCGGCAAATATTTTAAGGCTGCTTTAAGCATCTCTACCGTATGTTATGGTGCGAAGTTGAAATTATAATAAATCAATAAAAACAATATAAAGAGAACACTATGAAATACTTTTATTCAAAAAATGTAGACCTCCCTTATGATCAGGCAATTATAAGGGTGACCGAACTTCTTAAAGAAGAGGGTTTCGGCGTGTTGACTGAAATAGACGTAAAGGAAACGCTGAAAAAGAAACTGGATGTGGATTTTAAGAAATATAAAATACTGGGAGCCTGTAACCCCAATTTTGCACACAAAGCTCTTCTGGCTGAAGACAAGATCGGGGTCATGCTGCCCTGCAATGTGATTGTGGAAGAACATGAAGATGGCACGGTAGAGGTATCTGCCGTTAACCCGGTAGCTTCCATGCAGGCCGTTGCTAATGATGATCTGCACCCGATTGCCGAACAAGTTCGATCCAATCTGGAAAAAGTAATGAACAAGTTATAACCAACTAAAAGGAGGCTTTGAAAAACCAGAAATTTGGCAAAAAAAAGGTTTTGCAAAGCCCTCTAAAAAGAACACGATTAAATTCAAAAATTAAAGGTGATGATTATGAAACGTTTAACACTCACACTATCCATTATTTTTCTCTTGGCCGTTACGGACTTGGCCCAGCAAAACCAGGAAAAGATGAACAGAATAAGCAACAGATGATGGAAATGATGCAGGATTCCACCATGCGCGCCATGATGATGGAACATGTAGCACAGAACCCGGAGATGTGCCGGGAAATGATGACCCATATGCGGAAACAGATGAAGGACAATGTGGAGGAAATGGATCGATCCGCAATGATGCAGCGCATGCAGCAGATTAGGGATAATCCCGAAATGAAAGAACGCATGCAGAAACACATGCAGATGATGCAAATGCATATGATGTGCATGCAGATGATGCAGGGCGGCATGATGGATGGTAACAAACCGGAATCTGACGATCACGATCAGCATCATTAATTATAAATCAGAGATCAGACCTGTCAGGTTTCGAAAACCTGACAGGTCTTAAATCTTTTAATAGGCCTTGCACCATGGAAGTATTCAATGAATTCATTAACAACTGGTATCCGCTACTCTGGATATTGAGCGGGGGAATTGCTCTTGCCGTATGGGCATGGGCAAGCCGAAGGAAAGCCCGTTTGGATATCAACAAGGCATCGAAACTGTTATTTGAACGACGATACCGGAACGGGCAAATGAGCAGAGAGGAGTATGAAAGACAGGTGCAATGACATGGAACATGCAAATCCACCGGATTTTGAAGAAGCGAGGCTTGACGCATTGCAGCGTCATGCCTTCGAATATTTCGTGCACGAAGCCAATCCGGCAAATGGCCTTGTTGCAGACCACTCGCAATCCGGCGCACTCTCAAGTATCGCTTCTATTGGCTTTGCGCTCACATCGTACTTAGTGGGTGTAGAGCGTGGCTGGATGACACGAACTGACGCGATTGATCGCACACTGAAGATACTTCGCTTTTTCCATACCAGCGAACAGAGTACAGCTTCCGATGCCACCGGATATAAAGGCTTCTACTATCACTTTCTCGACATGAACTCAGGCAAACGCGCCGGAACGTGTGAATTGTCGACCGTCGATTCCACTTTTCTGTTCGCAGGCATGCTTGCAGCAGCGGCCTATTTCGATCATGAAAATGAAGATGAACATGAAATCCGAACACTGGCTGATGCGATCTACCGCCGAGCTGACTGGAGTTGGGCGTGCAACGGAGAGGCAACAGTCACTCACGGGTGGACACCTAAAAACGGTTTTCTGCCCTACCGATGGCAAGGCTATGACGAAGCGGCCCTTCTGTATATTCTCGGTTTGGGCTCACCATCACATCCACTCCCTCAGGAAAGCTACACAGCGTGGACTTCCTCTTATAAATGGATGAAGATCTATGGCCGTGAATTCATCTTTGGCGGGCCTCTCTTCATCCATCAGTATTCACATATCTGGATAGATTTCCGCGGGATTCAGGATGCATTCGTTCGGGAAAAAGGTATCGACTATTTTGAAAACAGCCGCCATGCCACGTACATCCAGCAGGAGTATGCAATCCGGAATCCCAAAGAGTTTACAGGTTACGGGGAAAATTTCTGGGGGTTGACCGCCAGCGACGGGCCCGGCTGGACGAAACGAAAATTTAAAGGCAAAATGCGACGCTTCTTCGACTATACCGCACGCGGGGCACCATTTGGACCCGATGACGGAACCGTCGCACCATGGGCAGTGGTTGCTTCGTTGCCGTTCGCCTCGGAAATTGTATTGCCTACAATCCGGAACTTTCAGGATGTTTATCCGCAAATCACCGGTAAGTATTGTTTGAGATGCAGCTTCAATCTTAGCTTTCCCATTGAAAGTGATGCCGGTACCGGATGGACATCTGATTATCATTATGGGATCAATCTCGGCCCTATCGTGTTGATGTGCGAGAACTACCGCTCGGGTTTTTTCTGGCAGTTGATGCAGAGTTGTCGGTACCTGACAAAAGGTCTTCGGCGAGCCGGATTTACAAATGGGTGGTTGTGATGAAGAAAAATATTCTGATTATCGGTGGTTATGGCAGTGTTGGCCGTGTGATTGCATCTCGGTTAAGTGAGCGATTTACCGGACAAGTGATCGTTGCCGGAAGAAATATTCAGAAAGCTAAAGTACTTGCGCTGGAATTACATCAAAAAGTAGTACCGTTGATAAAATAGCGATTCAGTAGGTTAAACCGTTATACCTTACAAAACATCAACCATTAACATGTTTTATCAAATTAATTGCATCAATCGTTATATATAACACAGATATTATAGATAGTTCTACAGACACACAAAAAATGCACGTAAAATTGAAAACCCTTTTACTATTTGCACTTTCACTCTTTTTTTGGTCTTGTTCGGGGGAAACTGAGACCGGAGATTCTTCATCCACTTCAATTGCCGTAACGTCTGCCGAGGTTCAATCACGCAATTTATCTGAAACATTTTCGGTTTCTTCTGAAGTCGTTGCGTATCGGCGTTCTTATGTTGCTTCACGGATTTCAGGCCTGGTTGAAGAGGTTCGGTACGAAGAGGGTCAACCTATAAACAGAGGGGATATCCTGGTACAAATGGATGTTCGGCAGCAACAGATTGATCTCCGGCGGGCCAATGCCGCGCTGGACGAGGCTCGTGATGTATATGAGCGCAATCAGGTACTGATAGAGAGAAATTCAATTTCCCGTGCGGAATATCTTTCATCCCGGCGGGCATTAGAGCAGGCACAGAGTGATGTAGAGCAGCTTGAGTTGCAAATTGAATTTGGCACTGTCCGGGCTCCGATAAATGGTGTAGTAACCGCCCGGTTGGTTGAACCGGGAAACAATGTTTCTGTGAATGAACGGATGTTTACAGTCACAGATATGGATTTGCTTGTTGTTCGGCCTGGAGTTTCAGAAATGAATGTAACCGGACTTGAGGAAGGGCAGTCAGTGAAAGTAACACTCGATGTCTATCCCAACCAAATCTTTGATGGTTCTATTCGCCGTATATTCCCGAGTTCGGATGCGCAAACCGGATTATTCACTGTAGAGGTGGAGATCATACAGGAAGAGGGACAACCGGTCATTCGTCCCGGGTTTTTAGCGCGACCTCAGTTTTCGGTCGATCCAAGAGAGGATGTGTCAACCGTGCCCACTGAAGCCCTCATAGAACGTGAAGGTGAAACCTACCTTTTTGTACTTAATGAAGAGAAGGGTTCGGTTTCTCTTGTGCCGGTTGTTACAGGTATCAGCCGGGACGGCTATGTTGAAATTCGCGATGGTGTGCAACCCGGGGATGTGGTAGCAGCATCAAATATTGAGTCTCTGGACGATGGCTCCGATGTACGTGTAGTTGGAACTTTCCGCAGATATGGATTCAGTAACTGATTGTGCCATGAACAAACCTGAAGACGATATTTCATTTACTGAGGCCACCCGCCAAAAAGGGATTTCCGCATGGGCCATACGCAGGCCAATCAGCACCCTTGCCATTACCTCCGTTATACTTGTACTCGGTATCCTCTTTTCAGGCCGCCTGGCCGTGGATCTGATGCCGCAGATCGATTATCCACATATTCGGGTGGTGGTCAACTATCCGGGTGTAACACCTGAAGTGATTGAGGAACAGCTCACCCGGCCGCTTGAACGCAACCTTTCGGCAACCGAAAATCTTGCTGAAATTCATGGCCGGGCCTCTGAGGGACGAACCTACATCGAAATGTATTTCGATTTTGATACCGATATAGATATCGCCCTTCAGGATGCAAGCAGGCAGCTTGAACGGGCACGAACGGAACTGCCTGATGGAATTGATCCGCCACGAATCATGAAGATGGATCCTTCCCAGAGCCCGATCATGGAGCTGGCGGTTTCTTCACCGGTTCGTTCGCCGATTGAAGTGCGTGAATGGGCTGATCAACGGTTGCTTCCGCAGCTTTCTTCCATTCCGGGAGTAGGAACTATAGACCTTGGCGGTGGTAAAGTCAGGGAAATAGAGGTGCTGGTTGACCCTGAACGGCTTCGCTTCTATCAACTGACAATCGATGATATCAGTGCACGGCTAGCCGGCAGGAATATTGACCAGTCTGTCGGAAATATCACTTCATACGAATATGATATTCTGGCACGGACAGAAACACGTTTCAACTCTTTCCGTGATGTGGCCAATACACAGATTCCCGTACGCACATCCAACCGTACGGTTA
>SKRC01000177.1 GCA_007118695.1 Balneolaceae bacterium
GCCGGCTGCAGATACGGCATAAACATAGTGTGAACGGGGTTTATCGGGATGTATCTGAAGGCAAACACGTGCAAATTCTCTGGCTATTCTGTAAATAGCCTCTTGTGATGAGTATATAGACTGACTTCGCGCTTTTCTTGTATAGATAAAACTGGTATTCCAAAGCGCTTCATAATTTCCCGGTTCTTGCTCTAATACCCTGAGATAAATTTCAAGCGCTTTGTCTTCTTCCCCTCTTTCAAAATTATTTTTTGCTTCATACAAAAGAGTTACTACAGGATCATCTGTTTCCGGATCAATAATTAAATTTGTATCTCTGCCCGGATAAATAAGGAGAATTAACAAAAAGATATAAATTGTATGAGTATACATGCACTGTTATAACTGCCTCAGCCTGATAAAATTTTCACGGGAGGGAAATGTGCAACCAGCCGGCTATTTATTGAAAATTTTTCAACAAATCGCTGTCTATACAAGTGTCATGTCAATCCTAAATTGTCGGATCATTTTTTTACTTTTCCATTTTTTGATGATTTGTTCGGCGGCCAGTGCTTGCTGGCGGGACTCAAACGATTGGGTAAAGACAAGTTTCCATGGCCGGTATCGTTTGGTGTATCCTTTTCGGTCGACATTATGGAAAAAGGATCTTCTGTCGGTCGAATCAGAAATGCCGGTATAGTAGGTTTCTTTGACTTCGGATTGCAGGATGTAGAGATAGCAGGCCATGGTGCTCTCTCTTGTGATTAGGTTGTATAAATTAAAAACCCTTTCCCATATTGCAAATGAGAAAGGGTTTTTAAGAAAAGCTCCCCGGGTAGGATTCGAACCTACGACCCAGCGGTTAACAGCCGCTTGCTCTGCCTCTGAGCTACCGAGGATTCTGACAAAGAAATGCCCCATTTCGAATTGGCGAATGAGGCGCTTTTTCAGTTTAAAAACAGATCTAAATATAAGGCTTCATTGTTTCTTAAGTCAAGCCATTTCGACACAAAATTTTAAAAAATCTGCTTGAATGAAAAAAAGCCACCCCGACAAACCTTGTCGAAGTAGCTTTTTTCCAAATAAAAACTTCTAACTGATAATCTATACCCGGCCGGTATTTTTAAAGTCTTGTATTTCAAGACGGATTTCCTGCGACACTTTCTTGATCTCCTGTAGTGTTTTACGCGCCCGGGTGCCGGCAGCTTTGTTACCTTTTTCATAAAATTTGACCAAATCCGGCTCTAACTGGTCAAGTAAGGACTTCATTTGCTGAATTCGACTCATGCTGTAACTCCGTTGGTTAGTTAAGGTTAAAATCCTTGCTTTTCAAAAGCAGATGGAGAGAAACTATATATTCAGGTATGAGTAGTCAAGTTAAAAAGCCTTTTTTAATGTTTAAAAAGCGCTTTTCTAATGCTTATGACCGTTAAGAACGGGACTTTTATCAATTTTTTGGACTTGAGGAGCCGTTTTCAGCTACTTATGATAACTTTTTCAGTCTTCAATACTAATCGCATGCCGTCATTGCCACAAGGCATTGCAAGTCAACAAGATATCGGTCTATTATACCTTAATTGATGCATATCGGGAAAAGTAATTCATTACAAGTGTTTTTTTGTAATACGCGCATGCGAACAAATGGAATCTCCAATAACAAATTAACCGATCACAAATTTAGTGTTGTATCCACTAACTTGTTTTAATGCCAATCATCCTGGGCAGCAATAGGCAATGCCCATAAACAACTTTCAAAGGGGATTTTTTTCTGACGATATCATTATTTTCACAGTGCTCACTAACTGGTAATGACACTAACCCTCACGGGAGATGTACGTAGTGCCTTCCAGTGATGGATATCCGGCAAACTTTTGGGCAGTAGTCAACCTGATGGAGATGGGAATCTCTTTGAATTCAGCCGGGATCTCCGAAATTATTCGGTCTGTCAGATCCTCTTTTTGCAGAAATCCCGGCCTCTCTTTTGGAATAATCTCACCGGATTCATCAAGGCTAAAAACCAGCACATCGTCAATATTTAAAGCGGATTGCAGTGATTCGGCAAATTCCGGTAATTCAAGGGGTGCCGGCTTGCTGCAGGATTGACGATCAATTAAGTTCGAAATTAACAGATGCAGAGTGGAAGGAAAGTTTTGGAACTGATCTTTGTCAATCTCAACATGGTCACCCGTATGCTGAACCAATGACTTCTGATATCCATTCAGCCCGATGGTTGCAACCCCTTGATCGGCAAACAGGGCAATCAGCCTGTGATTCAAATCTTTAATAGCCCGTAACACGGCATCCTCCCTCATCATACCGGTTTGTATTAATCGTTCCGTATAGGCACTCTCGCCGTGAATGATTATGCCGCGGGTGTTTTCCTGCTGCGCCAGGGATCGGGCAAGAGAGGTCAAAAAGACTCCGTTGTCCAGGTGCTCATAGTCTATTACTGCAATGTAATCCATTTTTTGAATCGGGTTTGTTGTCTAAAAATCGTAATGGTTGATATTTTTTTGATAAACGAAAAGTAGTTTCAATTCTGCTCGTAAGACAAAAAGGCCCCAACTTTTTTGGGCTAATGTTATTGAAATTCTCATCTCAATTCAGCCTGTAACTTCCCGGTTTGGACGGCTGGAAGCGGGATAAGTGGAGACAACTGTTTTCCAATTGAACAATATAATTTGAAAGAGGGTGGAAAACGGCGAAATGTTCATCCCTTAAAATTCCGGAAATTTCCTGCTCATCCGGATGAGGGCTTGCTTTCCTTTTTCAATGAAGATGTTTTCATGGCATAAGGCAGAAAATCTCGGGCATAATAGGATGAAAATGTACCATTGCCATGATATAATCCCACAACCTGGCCGGACATCCATTCGCAGATCACCTGCCGGCACCCGCCGCAGGGACTTGCAAAATCACTTTTCGGTACGTAAATACTGAGCCCGCCAAACTCCCGGAACCCGGCTGTAATGGCCCGGCCAATAGCGACCCGTTCTGCACAGAGGCCAAGATTCCATGTGCTGAACTCAATATTGACCCCCTCTATCACTCCGCTTTCCACTTCCGCAATGGCAGAGACCGGAAACGATGAGTTGGGTGTGACTGCATAATCATTGAGCTTCCTGAGTCTCTCTTTGGCCGGCGAATTCAATTGGACCAACGGGTTGAACAGATCCCCGCCGGGAAACTTCTCATAAACCGCATATTCAAGGTCAAACTCTTCCTGCCAGAAGAGCGGCTGAGATACAGGCTGCCCCCGGTACATTAACACTTCGGGCTCCTCACCGGCTGCCAGGCAGCTGCAAAAAGCGATCTGCTCGGCGGTCATCGAAAGGGGATAGGAACCATTTTCGACCTGTACTCCAGGGTACAACAAACCGCTTTTACCCCGGACAAGGCAACATTCCGGATTCCCTGAATAAGGCGTATAAGCGTGAGATAACAGTTGATCCCAATTCATCAGTCTATAATACTCCGCATAACTGTATCGGCTATTTTGGGTCGTATGTTTCGGATTCCACTTCCATAACTGCGATGTGGAAATGACCGGTTTGTAAGTAGGATGATAGCCATATTGTTATCCGGGTCAATCCAGACACTGGTACCGGTAAATCCGGTATGGCCAAATGTGCGGTCGCCGGTCAGGGATCCGGCACTGCTGTAGTCTTCACTTTTCCGGTCAAACCCGTAACCGCGGTGGTTAAGTGATGAGCGGTGGTCTGTAAAGAGTTCGATGGTTTCAGGCTCCAGGTAACGTTTGCCGGTGTAATAACCCTTGTTTAACAGCATTTGGGCCCAGATCGCCAGGTCTCTTGCCGATCCGAACAGTCCTGCATGGCCGGCAATTCCATCCATAAAATAGGCTCTTTCATCATGGGCCAGGCCCTGAACAATACCCCGTCCATAAATGTCATCGATCTCCGTCGGTGGTATCCGCCTGCTCATCCATCGGCCCAGCCGCGAGGGATTGTAATGGGCAGAATACATCCCCATCGGATAAAAGAAATTGCTTTGTACAAACCTGTCGATTCGCTGTCCGCTCACCTCTTCTACGATTTCAGCGAGCAAGATAAACCCGAGGTCGCTGTACACATATTTTTCTCCCGGGCCGTTTTCGAGCAGTTCATTGCGAATGGCCCGGATGATTTCAGGCCGGGTTTGCCACTCATCCACATAGGTTCGGAATGCCGGCAGCCCGGAGTTGTGCAGCAGGAGATGCCTGATGGTGATGGCTCGCTTGTCGGCTGCATTGAATTCCGGGATATAGGTGGAAACCGGGTCATCCAGGTCCAGTTTTCCCTCCTCATAGAGTTTCATGATGGATGTGGTCGTCGCCATTACCTTGGTGACTGATGCCAGGTCAAAGACATCCGATGCCTCTACCGGATTGGTTTTGTTATAATCGTGATAGCCATATCCTTTATGCCAGGCCAATACGCCATCTTTAACAACCGCAATCGATCCGCCGGGAAATATCGAATCTTCAATTGCCGACTGCATGACTTCATCCAATGCCATCAGGGAATCGGTGCGGAGGCCCACCGACTCCGGGAAGTCAAATCGAAGGCCTGAGTGGGGAATATCCATCCCGTAACCGATATCATACAGCCCGGGAATGGTTGCAGGTACCCTTCCGGAGACTTGTTGTGCGCCAAAAAGGGCGGGAACTGTATTGCGAACCTGGTGTTCACTGCTTGACCAGGCTAACATATGTACATCAGCAGACTTTAATTCATTGAGGACATAAGGGTTGCCAAATGCAATCAGTACGGATGGTTTGCCCAGATTCTCGAGTTGTTGTAAAAAGGTGCGTTGACTCGCAGAGAGCTGCATCGGCTGATGGGATCTTACAAAAATAAATGAACCGATTACCAGCAGATCAGCATTTTTGGCATCCTCCAAAATTTTCTCCCGCTCTTCCCTGCCCGTTCGCTGATCGAGAACATGCGAGGAGACATCATTATGGTATTTGCGCATCTCCCTGGCAAGGACTCTGCCGGTTGAACCGGAGCGATCGTCTGCAACTGAAACCACCACAACCCGCTGGTAATCCATATCCCGGACAGGCAGAATATTGCGGTTATTTTTCAATACGGTAATGGACTCCCTGGCAATGCGGTCGGCTGCCTTTTTATATTCAGGGGCGTTTATGCGGTGGCTCAAGGATTCCAGATCGATATCTGTTGATTCAAACAGTCCGTTTTCTTTTTTCAGCTCCAGGATTTTTCTTACCGATTGATCAATACGCTCTTCACTGAGTTTGCCACGTTTGACGGCCATTTCAACTTCATGGATAGCTGTCATTTCATCCGGACTAATCAGTATCACGTCGGCTCCGGCTTTGAGTGATCTCACAACCGCATCACCGGGGGAATATCTGGATGTGATACCCTGCATTTCAAGCCCGTCGGTGACTACCAGTCCGTCAAAGCCCAGTGAATCGGCAAGAATGCCGCTCAGGATATCCGGATCGAGCGTGCCGGGCGTCTCGGGGTTGGAGCTGATGTTCGGAAAAGCGATATGCGCACTCATGATACTTCTGAGCCCGTTATTGATCGCTATTCTGAAGGGAGCCAGTTCGAGGGAATCCAGCCGCTGGTAATCGTGATGGATCACCGGCAGGGCAAGGTGGGAGTCGATATCGGTATCCCCGTGGCCTGGAAAGTGTTTGGCGGTGGCCAGCAGGCCTTCACTCTCCACACCCTGAATAAACGCTTCCGCATAGCGGGCAACCATTTCCGGATCGGCCGAAAAGGATCGGACATTGATTACAGGATTCAGCGGGTTGTTATTTATATCAAGCACGGGGGCATAAACCTGGTGTACACCGAGTGCCCTGGCTTCCCTGGCAGTGATCTGACCTTTCAGGAAGGCATTTTCCGGCTTGCCGGTTGCAGCTATGCCCATTGCCGGGGTGAATCGGGTTGTCCCATGAACCCTCATGGCAGCTCCGAACTCCATGTCCTGAGAAATCCATAAAGGCAGCCTGGATATCTCCTGCATCTTTTGGGTCATCATTGCCTGCCCGTATATATCGCCGCTCATAAAGATGAGCCCACCGATATTGTAGCGGGTGACCAGGCGTTTCCATTCAAGAAACCGCTGGTCGTGGTCATTTCGAAACGTGCCGTTAACCGGTATGAAGAAGAGCTGTCCGATTTTTTCCTGCAGGGACATTGACTGCATAAGGGAGTCGATATCGACATCGGCCCGGATCTCCTCTTTGGTTTTTTGGATATACTGTAAATCCGGTGCAGGAATAGGCAGAGGCAGTTCGACCTGCTGTTCATCGGGGGTGTCGGGGATATCCGGCACAGCCGGTTCGGTGCTTTTACAGCTTGTCATCAGCAGAGCTGCTGCAGCTATGGAAATCAGAAATTTCACTAAATGTTGGTGGTAACCAATGAAATTCATTTATATACCAAGAGTTTACGGTTATAAAACCTGATAGCTTTATGAACTCAAATTAAGGGTTTTCGGGTAAAAGCTGCATGGTTTGATAACTGATTTCACGGAAAAAAGTGCTGTCCTGATAAATATAGCGATATTGGCCATTTAACCAGAGATCGGTCTGATCTCCAAAAAATTCTGATAATGGGTTGCCCGACTGCCCGGTCGGTAAAACGCTTAAGCTCCTGTTAAGTGCAGATAAATCCACAATTCTTCGAATCGATGGCCCCAGATTCATTTCAAAGGGGTCCAGCCAGCTATACTGCCCGCTATTCAAGCTCATCCCGTGGCCGGGAACAGCATAAGGGCCTTTGCTCATCAGATTATTCACGATCATACGCAATGCTGTAGATGCACCTTCTGCTTCACTGGCCTGAGAAAATAACGGTGGTTTCAGCGTGATGGTATGAACCGTTTCCCAGCGCCATTGAAATGGTTCTTCCCCATAACGATCGGTCAGCCAGTCGATGGCATCCTGCATACTCTGGATAATAATATCCTCCCTGGTTTCGGTCGTTTCCGTATTGGTGTTATTAAACAGAAAACTGTCTTCTTCCAGAAATCCGTTCATGACTCGCAC
>SKRC01000173.1 GCA_007118695.1 Balneolaceae bacterium
AAAATAACCGAAACCCTTTACTTGCAGCCGCTGATGTTTACCGGCCCGCCGCGATTGACCAGTTAAAAACTCTTGCCTCCCAAATTGAAGTACCCGTTTATTCGATCACGCAAAAAGATCCCGTTCGTGTAGCCAAAGAAGCGGTTGCCATGGCCAAGAGCCTTGCTCTCGATACGGTTATCATTGACACAGCCGGACGGATGCATGTGGATGAAAAAATGATGGCCGAAGTGGCGGAAATCAAAAAAGCCGTCACCCCGCATGAAATTCTGTTTGTCGTTGATTCCATGACGGGCCAGGATGCGGTGAATACCGCCAAGGTTTTTAATGAAGAAATCGACTTTGATGGTGTCGTGCTCACAAAGCTGGATGGCGATACCCGTGGCGGAGCCGCCCTCTCCATCAAGACCGTAGTGGATAAACCGATCAAGTTTATGAGTACCGGTGAAAAGCTCGATGCGCTTTCACCGTTTTACCCGAAGCGAATGGATCAGCGAATCCTGGGTATGGGCGATGTTGTATCACTAGTTGAGAAAGCCCGGTCCCAGTTCGATGAGGAACAGGCTGAGGATCTGAAGAAAAAGATCCGGTCTGAAAAATTCGACCTGAATGATTTTTATGATCAGTTGCAAAAAATCAAAAAAATGGGCAGCCTGACCGACCTGGTCGGCATGATCCCCGGGGCCGGGAAAGCATTGGAAGATGCAGAACTGGATGAAGAAACGTTCAAGCCAATTGAAGCGATCATCAATTCCATGACTCCGGAAGAAAGAAGCCAGCCCGAAATCCTCAATGGCAGCCGAAGACGACGAATTGCAAAAGGATCAGGCACCACTGTCCGGGAAATCAATCAGCTCATCAAGCAGTTTGATCAGATGAAAAAAATGATGAAATCCATGTCCAAAACGGGCAAGATGAGCCAGGCCATGCAGGGGTTGAAAAATATGCCCTTTGGCCGCTAACAAAAATGTTGAATTTAACCACAATAATACAGGAGTAAATCATTGATTAGATTACGTTTACAACGAAGAGGTCGAAAGAAACGGCCGTACTACCATGTGGTAGTCGCCGACCAGCGCTTCCCGAGGGATGGCCGTATCATAGAACGACTTGGACGTTTTGACAACATAAGTGAAAAAAAGGAGCTCACTCTCGATGAAGACAGGATCATACACTGGCTTCAGATTGGTGCCCAGCCGAGCGACACCGTCCGTTCCCTGTTGAAGCAGGAAGGCATTATGTATAAAATGCATCTGCTCAGATGGGGCAAATCCGAGGAAGAGATTGAAGCCACCATCCAGGAATGGAAAGAGCAGCGTGCCGCTGCCAGGGATGAAAAACTGGTGAGCCGCAAAGAGAAGCAGAAAGCACAGCTTGAAGCGGAAGAAAAGGAATATAAAAAGCAGCTGGAGCAAAAAGCTGCCGAAGCGGCAAAACAGGCTGAAATTGAAAAAGCACAGGCTGAGAAAGCCAAAGCTGATGCGGAAGCCGCCGAAGCCGAAACGGCAGAGACTGAAGTGAAACCCGAAGAGGCGGCCGAGGCCAAAGCTCCTGCTGAGGAAGAAAAAGTTGAAG
Organism: Balneolaceae bacterium; assembly: GCA_007118695.1. Taxonomy (GTDB): domain Bacteria; phylum Bacteroidota; class Rhodothermia; order Balneolales; family Balneolaceae; genus SKRC01. Next base: position 1,576 of record SKRC01000173.1, read on the forward strand.
CAACCGAACAGCCTGCTGAAGAAACTGAAGCCAAAGTGAAGGCCGAAGAGGCTGTGAAGGCAGCTGAACCCGAAGCCGAAGTGAAAACCGAAGAGGCTGAAGCGCCGGCAGAGGAGCCTGAAGCGGAAGTGAAAACCGAGGAAGCCGAAGCGCCGGCAGAGGAGCATGAAGCGGAAGTGAAAACCGAACAGGCCGAAGAAGAAGTGAAAGCTGAAGAGACCCCGGCCGAAGAAGAAGTGAAGGCGGATGCTGAGCCAGCCAAAGAGGATAAAGAAGAAGAGCCAAAGGCAGAGGCGGCAAAAGAGGAGGAAGCCCCTTCTCAGGTTTCCACCGATATGAACGCAACTGAAGCGATTGACTATATCAAAAATACGTCTCTTGAAAAATTGAAAGGATTTGTACCCGAAGATGAAGATCGCGTGACGGTGCAAAGGGCCTGGGAAAACAAACAGTCTGAATAACAACCAACAACCGGTTCATGATGCATGAGCAATTCAGATAACCGGCTCGTTGAAATAGCCCGCATCGGAAAAGTTCACGGGCTTGACGGAACCGTCAGGCTTCGCCTGGACGAAGATGCGGAACCAATTATTGAAAAAGATGTTCTCCTCTACCTGAAAACCAGGCGAGGAGATCTGATTCCCGCACGAATCAGTGAATTTCGTGTGGAAGTGAAGCGCAATTCGCGTTTGTTCTTTGTAAAGTTTGACAGAATCGCTGACCGCTCTGAAGCCGAACAGTTTCAGGATACACCGGTCCTTGCCGATATCAGTTTGCACCCGTCGGAGTCAGATACTGATTCGATTGAAGGGTATGAGATCGTCGACGAAACCGGCTCCGTTGGAAGTGTAACCGGGCTGATGCAAAATCCGGCGCATCCCATTATCGAAGTTGACTTGCAACCGAGATACGGGACGCTGTTAATCCCCTGGGTTGATGAGTACGTGGTATCCATCGATAAGAATCAAAAACAGGTGATTTGCCAGAATCTGGATCAACTGAAAAACCTCTGATCGTATGCTTCGAATTGACATAGTCTCCGGTGTACCGTCGCTCCTTGAAAGCCCGCTTGCCAGCAGTATCGTTGGCAGGGCAAGGGAAAAAGGACTCGTGGACATCAACATCCACGACCTCAGGGAATATTCTGAGGATAAGCACCGGAAAATCGATGATTATCCCTATGGCGGCGGCGCAGGAATGGTGCTTTCAGCTCAACCGATTTTCTCCTGTATTGAAAAACTGAAAAGCGAACGCACCTACGATGAGATCCTGTTTACAGCCCCGGATGGCGAAAAATATGAACAGGCCCACGCCAACCGGTTATCGGTATGTAACAATCTGATCATTCTCTGCGGCCATTACAAAGGCGTGGACCACCGGGTCAGGGAAGCGCTGATTACCCGTGAATTTTCAATCGGTGACTACGTGCTGTCCGGTGGAGAAATTCCGGCCCTGGCTATAACGGATTCGGTCGTCAGGCTGTTGCCGGGAGTTTTGGGGGATGCGGAAAGCGCCCTCTCGGATTCCTTCCAGGAGCCGCTGCTCTCGGCACCCGTTTACACACGGCCCGTTGAATTCAGAGGATTGAAGGTGCCTGAAGTACTGACATCCGGGGACCATGAAAAAGTGGAGACATGGCGTAAAGAACAAGCGATTCTGCGAACAAAAAAGCTCAGGCCGGATCTGTATCAAAAATTTAAAAAAGAATCAAAAGCCCAATAACAGGATAAACCAATGGACAAGTTAAAACTGATAGAACAAACTGTGATACGTGATGATATTCCTCATTTCACCGCAGGTGATACGATAAATGTACATTATCGTGTCCGCGAGGGTGATAAGGAGCGTATTCAGCAATACAAGGGAGTGGTGATCAACGAACGGGGAAGCGGAGCCAATAAAACGGTCACCGTTCGCAAAATGTCCGGCAACATTGGTGTGGAACGTATTTTTCCTCTGTATTCGCCATTTATTGCAAAGATAGAGGTTTCCAAAAAAGGTAAAGTTCGCAGGTCCAAACTTTTCTATCTCCGAAAACTGCGTGGAAAAGCGGCTCGGATCCAGGAAAAAGTCAAAGGCCAGGGGCCGGTTCAAGCTGACGTTGACATTGACGGCCAACCACCGGTTCAGGCAGAGGCTGAAAGCCCAAAACCGGCTCAGGCTGAGGTTAAAGGCCAGGGATCAGCTCAGGCTGAAGTAAAAGAACAACCACCTGCTGCAGAAGAATCCTGAACAGCTTCTGCCACAGCTAATACTAACGGTTCGAGCCGCAATTTGCAATGACCAATGACCAGGTGCGAACCCGCATTTTTCACCAGGGAATTTTTCCCTCGGTAAGGCAAAACTAAAATAACTGTGAGCTCCGAGCGCACATGTTTTCCACACCGAGCCCTCGGGCCACATTTTTTGAGCCCCGACGGCGTTCGGTGCTTATGTTTTGAATATGGAGCGCCAGCGTGATACGATTCCCCCCGACAACGGTCGGGGCCCATTATTTGAACGCGTAGCTAAATGAGAGCTCAAGCTGCAAACTTAAAAATCAACAAACTTTAAGCATGAAAATCATACTTTTCGGCCCGCCGGGAGCAGGCAAAGGGACACAAGCTTCATTGATTCAGAAACAATTTGATATTCCTCATTTATCGACAGGTAATATTTTCAGGGAGGCGATTAAAAACGAGACCGAACTGGGGAAAAAAGTGAAAAAAATTCTCGATGCAGGCGACCTGGTTCCCGATCACGTGGTCGTCGACCTGGTGGCAGAGGAACTTGAAAAAGATCACTATGCCAATGGCTATATCCTCGACGGATTCCCCCGAACCGTATCTCAGGCTGAATCATTTGATCAGTTGCTGAAAAGCAAAAAACAGAATCTCGATGCATTTATATTTCTGAAAGTGCCGGAAGAGGAGCTGGTAAAAAGAATCCTGGCCCGAGGAGAAGGCCGCAGCGACGATACCGAAGAAGGGGTAAGAAAGAGGCTGGCTGTCTACGAAAAAGAGACAAAACCTGTCAAAGAATATTACGAAGAGAATGACATTGTCTTTGAAGTGGATGGCACAGGCACCGTGGATCAAATCTTTGCAAGAATCAGAGCCCTGCTTGAAAATTAACCTGCATGATGCCTTATCCAGTTGAGTTTACATAAACTCAACCCTGCTGCAGCAACTCATTAATCACCCGGGGTACATCCATAATGGAATCTGCCTCTTTATTGATTTTAGAAGCATCCCGGCCGTGGACGATCAATGGAACGGGATTTCTGGTATGGGTTTTGATCGACAAATTTTCCAGATTTCCATGATCGCTGCTTATTACCAGATGATCATTCACATGTTTGATTTTTATTAGATGTGTGATGAACCTGTCAAGGTTTCTTAAAACCTTCTCGCTCATGTCCCGGTTCATGCTATGGCCCGCCTTATCCGTCAGGTAATATTCGAACATCACCAGATCATTCTCTTCCAGCGATTTAATTACCCGGTCTGCAGCTGTTTCCGGGGTAATTTTTTTTACATCAAGTTTGAGTTGTTCTCTCCAGGCATCCTGCACAATTTCAGCAGTAACAGCTTGTCCATTCATTATTTCATTCAATCCATTCAAGGATTGCCCGGCTGATGAGGCCATTAGTGTCGTACAGGTCCACCGGTTTTTCCTGTTCATCCTTTCAAAGAAAATATCCGGATAGGCGTTGATAAAATGAGGCCGGAATCCTGCATCGATCACCTGGTGAAAAAGGCTATTTTCCTCCAATAAATACCGGGTCCTGGAATGGGGAAAAGGCCCAAAATGGCGACCTGCAATTTGTGATGCATTTTCCCCCGAAAAAAGTGCAGCCTGTCCGGTTCCGCTTTGCGGAAGGCCCTTTACACCCAGATTGGCATCAACAGGCTTATAATACAATCCGTCTTTCATAACCGGTTGAGCCCCGTAGGCAAGCCCCTGCCCATCAGTCAGCTCTTCAAATGATTTCCATTTTGAATCATACAAAGGATTCACCTTTTCCTCGCCACCTAATCCAATTCCATCTATAAAGAGAAAAATAACACTCATTCTTTTTCTATCAGAATTGTAACGGGCCCGTCATTGACCAATTCAACATCCATCATAGCGCCGAAAACACCACTTTCAATTTGCAGATCTGATCGTTTTTTAAAATAGCCAATCATATCATTGTAAAGCGGTTCTGCTATTTCCGGCCTTGCAGCTTCAATAAAACTGGGCCGCGTCCCCTTTTTCACATTCCCGAACAGGGTAAACTGCGATACCAGAAGAATACCCCCTCCAATATCCGTTACCGACCGGTTCATTTTACCATCCTGATCTTCAAATATGCGTAATTTTAATATTTTATCAGAAATCCATTTCATTACTTCCCTGTCATCGTTTTCATGGATTCCGATTAACAACATCAGACCCCTGTCAATTTTGCCTGATATTTTCCCGTCAACTTTCACGTTCGCACACCTAACTCTTTGTACAACAACTTTCATTCGTTTATAACTTTGTGGACAATCCAATTATAGAATGTTGATAAGCGAATTCACAAGAAAAAACAAGAAGTGCTCCACATCAATTCACATTATTTATCTGTTATACACACATCCGTTCCCATCCATCCTCTTGTCAATAACATTTCCGGTGGTTTATATATGAATTATGTAAGAATGTTGGCCTGAAAATAAACAAAAAACTAAAGTCCTGATTTTATTGACCTGTTTATCAACAAAATTACCAACAAACCAATACCGGCACCTGGTATAATGTTTTTAAAAACTTTGTCCACATTTCCACAGCCACCTATGACTATATTACAAAATATTCAATTTAACTTTATTCGTTTTACCGTGTGGAAAACTCTTCTGATTCCCTTTTAAAAGGGAACCGTATTCTTTCTATATTTGATCTTCAGATGTTCCCATTAATTTTGTATTCAAAGAAAATCAAACCAGGTGAGCAAGAAGTCATTTACATATAAAGATTCCGGGGTCGATATCAAAGCCGGTGAGGAGTTGATAGAATCGATCAAGGATATGGTCAAAGAAACCCACGACGATCAGGTTTTATCAAATATTGGCGGATTTGGCGGGCTGTTTGCCCCCGATCTGTCGGGGTACAAAAAACCTGTTTTTGTGAGCAGTGTCGATGGTGTGGGCACAAAACTGATCGTTGCATTCAAAGCGGGTATTTATGATACAGTCGGCCAGGACCTGGTGAATCATTGTGTGAACGACATCGCCGTTTGCGGGGCCAAGCCATTGTTTTTCCTCGACTATTTTTCTACCGGTAAGCTCGACAAGGATACCGGCTATCATGTGGTAAAAGGGTTTGCAGTGGCATGCAAAGAGAACAGGGTTGCCCTTATTGGCGGTGAAACGGCAGAGATGCCGGACATTTATAGTGACGGGGAATTTGATCTGGCAGGAACCATTGTAGGTATTGTTGACAGAGATGAAGTTATTACCGGTGAAAAAATCAGAAAAGGAAACAATCTGATAGGCCTGCCGAGTACCGGTTTGCACACAAACGGCTATTCACTTGCCAGGAAAGTTATTTTCAGTCTATATGATATCAACGACTATGTAGAAGAACTCGGGGGTAGTGTAGCCGAGTCGCTGCTGGCGGTTCACAAGTCGTATCTGCCTGCTATCAGTAAAATAAAGAATATGGAAGGGGTCAATGGTTTTTCTCATATAACCGGTGGTGGTATTGAAGGAAATACGCGGCGAATATTGCCTGACAATTGCCATTTGAAGGTAGATTGGCAAGCCTGGGAAAGGCCATCCATTTTTTCCCTCATTCAGGAAATTGGCAATGTTCCGGAGCAGGATATGAGAAGTACTTTCAACCTGGGTATCGGGTTAATAGCAGTTGTCGATGCTGACAAAACAGATCAAATAGTGTCTGAACTGGAATCCATGGGCGACAAACCACAGGTCATCGGAAGCATTGTTTAAATCCTGCATTAAAGTTCAAAATGCTTTATCAACGAACGCCTTCAGGGAGGTTTCGTACGTATTTGAATTTCGTTTCGCGTACAAAAAATGAAGTTGTTGAAAGATGCAGGAAATGAATTCTATTTATTCATCATTAATTTGATACACAACAGATATGGCTAAAGTAAAACTGATAAAAATTGCCCATGGCAGGAGTGGTGATAAAGGAAATGCAAGCAATGTCGGAATCATTGCAAGGCATCCTGAAATCTATCCATTTTTAAAAGAGAAGCTGACTTCCGATGTTGTTAAAAACCATATGAAACACATTTGCAAAGGCAGCGTGGAGCGATATGAACTGCCGAATATTGGTGCATTGAATTTTGTTCTCAACGACAGCCTCGACGGCGGCGGAACGGTTTCACTGAAGCTCGATGCCCAGGGAAAAACGCATGCCTCTACCCTGCTCAGAATGGAACTGGAAGTGCCTGAGGAGCTGCTTAAGCTGGTTTGAATTAAGCTGATCTCAAGTTCCTCAATATGGTATGTCGTAACGGGTCATGCGCATGCGCTAAGAATGATTGCCCGTATTGACGAACACCCCTCAATTCGTTGATGCTGAACGCACAACGAATTTCTCCCCGAGAGGGGAGATGGATGTAATGCGTTCAGCGTTATCCCGATCGTTCGGGAAGGGGTGTTCGTAGATTCAGCGCCGGTTTATAGGGGTGTCCACAGGCAATGTCGGTCGATCAAAGAAACTCAATCGGAATTTCTACTCTTGTATCATCCCAGGCAATGATCAGGTTGGTGTCGTTTTCCGCCACTTCATCAAACGTAATAGTCAATGCCTCAACAACCTCTTCAGTCTCTAAAGCCGGCCTTGTAAAACGCAGGTAGTCGTAATCTTCATCATAGTTAAAGGCACCCCACTGGCCAAGCCGTGTATTGAGAATGATGGTCCATTCGTCCGGTTCAGGAATGGTAAAAAGGGCATAAGTCCCTTCTTCTACCAGGTGGACGTCCATCCGGATGTCCCGGGTGATCGTAATTTCAGTAGCCTCATTTGCCCCGGTTCGCCAAACTTCACCGTAAGGTTCCAGCCCCCCAAAGATATCACGCCCTCTTTTATAAGGCTGGCCATAAACGACTTTAATATATGTTTCGCCATGGGTAATACTGGAGATGACGATAGGACTTTTACGATGTTCAACTATATTATTATTGTCAAGCTCTTCTCCGTTTTCACATCCGGCCGCAAACATCAGAAGGGTGATGATTAAAATTGTACAAATAGAGCGGAATAGATTTTTCATGATCGAATTGATTTTTTAAAACTGTCCAAATATTAAACTCCATTGATTGCGGGAAGGTTCGTATCCAAAACCAATACCAATATCGAATGTGAGATTGGACAGGCGAAAGTTTGTACGGATCCCAGCACCAATCGCCGTTCTTGAATTATGGATGGTTTCGGAAAAAGTATTCTCATTGAGGTCCCCAACGGTCTGGCTGAATAAAACCAGGTACAGGTTACTTAAATATGCCGGGATTAAAAAATAACCGTCATCAGGATATGCAAGTGGGATTGTATAACGGGTGTTGAGGAACCCGACATTGTTGGCATCGGGGAATACCGTACCGCGAAAAGCATTGGAGGCCACATTTTGGATGTTGTATTTACCGATGTCAGTTTGAGTTATCACTTCTGTGCCGATGCGCAGGCTCTGATTCCATCGTCCAAGAGGGGCCAGGAACCGGATCAGCCCTAACCTCAACCCTCTTCTGTCGATAAAGGTGCCCTGGAATGAATGATCGGCGTGGTCGAAATGGAAGGTGTGAGAATTCAGGTCGTAGCTGGTCTGTGCAAAGAAAATCCATCCGGCATTCGGCTGGAAATTCCGGGTAAACTGTCGGAGCCGGTAGTTAAACACCGTACTGAGCCCAAGGGAATGAAGGGTGCCAAATTCGGTAAGCGGGTCGTTAGGGTTGTTAAGGCCGAAAAACCTGATTTGCGAGATTTCGTATTCCGGTGTCAGCCGTAAAGACGTCAGACGGATGTTTCTCCGGAATGTATAGGAAAAGGGAACATAAAAGCTCGTTCCCAGATTCTGAAGAAGAAATCGTTGCGGATCCAGTTCACCGTCGGCATCCCTGACAAGCGGAAAAGTGGGACGATTAAAAACATTCAGGCCAAAACCGGGATGAAAACCGGAATACCTGTAATTAAGGTCCAGCCACATTCGCTGTAGAACCCCGGTTGCCGTCAGCGAATAGGTGTGTCTTTTCAATGGATCTGTTGAAAGAAATTCCAGCCCCCATTCACGGGTTCCATCAGCAACTTCATTCGTGTGTGGTAGGATTGTTCTGGGTTTTAACCACGACAGGCCTGTTCTATAGCCGCTATGTCTCCACCCGGATTCATCGGGTTGTTCCTGTTCATTCAGCAGCGGTCGGTTCATATTTTCGGTTTTGGCCGATGAGGGCTGCCATTGGCCGGAGGGCAGTTCAACGTTGTAATAATCATCCTTTTCAAGGATTGCAGCCAAAAACTTGCTTTGATCCTGAATAACATAGGCAATTTTGCTGCCGTCTGGCGAATAACTGGCTTCAAAAGCATTATACAGGGATTGGGTAATTTGGGTAACCCGGCTGTTGTCGAGGTCATATTCATACACATTCAGTGTGCCTGTGTGATCGCTCGAAAAAAGAAGTTTTTTCTCATCCGGATGCCAGTCGAGATCATAAACAGCTCCGTTTTCGAAGACAAGAGCCGGGTTTTGATCCAATAAATTCGGAATACGCTCCGGTGTTGTAACCCACAGAGCCTGTTTACTTCCCTGTCTTGCGATGATCGCGACGAGGTCATCGTGCTTACTGTGTTGTTGAATTTCCTCAAAGGAAGCTAATGGCGGAGGTTCGGCTACGACTGCAAGGGAATCCTCATCGGGATTGATTTTCACAATTCTGTTTCCGGATCCGGCCGTCTGCAGAGCCAGGAAAGGGACTCCCGTGGATGGTGCAAAGAGCCGGTCCATTGACATCAGGAGAGAACTTTTGTTTGATGCGAGGTCAAACTGGAAAAGGTTTGCCCTGAAGGTATTTTCAAATCTTCCATCGGCCTTGTAATCGGCAAAATAAAGGTGTCCTCTGTCTCTTACATAAGAAAATCTGTAATCTTCCACACTGCGATGTTCCAGCAGTAATTGTAGTTGGCCATCCGGCAGTCTGTATGAATAAAAACCCGTTGTGGCATTGTAAAAAGTGCCGTGAAAAAGAATTTCATCATTAGTGATCCAGAGAGGCCGGCGGATGAGCGGGCCTTTCTTATTGATATCCAAAAAAGCGGATTTGTCAGTCGTATTGGTACTGAACTCAGATAGTCGTTTCTGTTCCCTGGATTCCATCTCATCTTCAAATGTCCGATACAACGATCCCGGCCAGGAACCGGTTTCCCTTCGCATGGCAACTCCAAATCCGAGCAAGGGCCATTTGTAGTGGAACTCAATGGCATTTTTCATGGTATCATCGCCAAATCGGTTCTGAAGCCAGTGTGTAAATTCATATCCCCCCACATAATGCCTGTCGAATGGAAGAGTTCGGGATGATACATGTACAAGCTGGCCCATGGACCATCGATTATCGGATGCAAAATTGGAGTTAAACCGATTCGAAAAATATGGATAATTTCCTCTGCCCCCTCCTTTCAGCACACCGTGGCTTTCGTGTTCAACGGCAATGCCTTCAAGGATGCCAAGAGGGGCAGCAGTATGCACGCCGCGGCGCATGTCGGGTGAAAACAGGCCTATGGCCGAAGTAAGGCTGAGGGGATTGACGTTCATATGCAATGCGTGAACCAGCTCATGAGGCAAGACCAGTTCAAGCCAATCGCCTGATGCCGGATTCATGGATTTGCCCTTTATGGGGGGGATTTCCACTTCAGACCGAAAATTCAACGGTGTCACGAAACCATTGGATCGATCGTTCATCAGGTTCAGAATAAATGGGAAATTGGCCAGTTCGCCGCCGACCAGTTCTTGAATGAAGGGGTATTGCAGTTCAAGGATTCTTGCAGACCGGTATGCCATTTCTTCCGCTTCGGCGGGAAAAATAATTCGAAAATGGTCCGTTCGTAACTCCTGCCAATCCTGTCCGTGAGGGCGGTATTGATTGGAATACATTTGGGAAAAGGCACTCCCGGTAACGGCAAATGTTAGAAATAGAATAAGTAACAGTCGTCTCATGGATGACAGTATAATATTATCTATTTTTAAAATTAGGCAGAAATTAAAAAAAACCATCATACTTGTTGAAGAATCAACTTTTGGAACCTTTATGCCGAAAATAGTTTTATAGTAATCTTAGGCCGAATTATTTGCCAGGAATTTAAACCCATTTATCCCGAAAGCTTTCGGGAGGTGTATCATACAGGTTAGGGTAAGGATAAAACCCGGATTTTTTTATTTCAACAGAATGGAAAAGTTGAAACGTTATTGACCTGGAAAGTTTCATCTGAAATACGAACCCTCATAATTTTTAGTGACAACTACTATGGTAAGCAGAAACAGGATTGAGCAACTGATTGGGAAAACGGAAAATTTAAACATTTCAATTACGCTTCCCACGCATAAGAAAGGGGAAGAAGTTCAACAGGATCCGATACGGTTTAAAAATCTGCTTAATAAGGCAGAAAAAGAGTTGAAAGACAGAGGGTTGAAGGAAATTGAGGCTAACGCATTTTTAAAAAAGCCCAGAGATCTGCTTGAGGATTTAAATTTCTGGAATCATGCTGAAGAGGGCATGGCGGTTTTTATCAACAATAATCTGTTCGAAATATTTGAGCTGCCATATAATCTGAGTGAGCAAGTATATGTGAACGATCATTTCCTCATCACCCCGCTTCTGCCTATGATCAGCCTGGATGGCTCCTATCATATCCTGGCTCTGAGCCAAAAAAAACTGAGGTTGTTGAAATGCAATCGCAAAGATGTAATAGATGTGACGCCGGATGATATCTTCACGAATATTGAAGAATTTATCGAAGAAAAACCCGAAATCCAGATTCAGTTTCACACAGGAGCCAGCAACGAAGACGCGATGTTTTTCGGCCATGGTGGCAGTGATGAAGACAAAAAAGTGATTGTCGAGAAATATCTCCGCGGGGTTGAAGAGAGTGTAACCCGACAGGTTAAACATGTGGGTGACCCGCTGATTCTCGCGGGCACCGAAGAGATTTTGCCTATATACAGATCACTGAACAAATACAAAAGGCTGCTGGAAACCCCGATCATCGGCTATCCGGGCGAGATGAAAGACAAGGAACTTCAGGAAGCCGGCTGGGAAATCATCAAGGAATATTTTCTCAAGGAAATGTACAACGCAATCGAACAATTCAAGGACGAAGGCAATGAACGCGTGTCCAATAACCTCTCTCAAATTGTGGAATCTACCGTGATGGGCAAAACCGACACCCTGTTCATAGCCAAGGATGAAGTCAGCTGGGGGCAATACGATGCGGAGAAGCATACGGTGCATTTCAGCAACAACAGCAACGGCGAAAACAACGAACTGCTGAACTGGACCGCCCTGAGAGCGTTTGAACAGGGAGGCAAGGTATTTGTCCTCCCCAAAAGCGAAATGCCGCACGCTTCAACCATAGCCGCACTTTTCCGGTATTGAGGACAGTATTTCCGGACAAATGTTCGGACCGTACAGGTTTGAGTTGGAAAAATTTTTTCATTTGATTGATTTCGGCTATCCTTCCATTGGAAATTCTAACTAAAGGAAAATTTTATGCTGAGACGGGTTCTGTTTCTATCAGTTTTTGGATTCATAGCAGCATCTGTGGCTGTTGGACAAGTAACTTTGGATTATTATCTGCCGGACGATGAAACCTATGATCCGGCTATCCCCACTCCCAAATCTGTTATCGGGCATGAAGTCGGCGAGTGGCACGTAACTCATGATAAGCTGATCAGTTATATGCGTGCTGTAGCCGAAGCCTCCGACCGCATCACAATGGTTGAGCATGCCAAAACCTATGAAGATCGCCCTGTTGTGCTGCTGACGGTAACTTCTCCGCAAAACCAGGAGAATATCGGTCAGATCAGGGAATATCAAAGGGCCCTGGCGGACCCGGATCGTTCCGGGGATCTGGATGTTGCAGACATGCCGGTGGTCGTGTACCTGGGTTATAGTGTTCATGGCAACGAGCCGAGCGGATCGAATGCCTCCATGGTCATGGCCTATCACCTGGCTGCGGCTCAAAGTGAAGAAGCCCTCGGCATGCTTGACAATTCCGTGATCCTGATTGATCCATCCCTGAACCCCGATGGGCTGAACCGTTTCGCCACATGGGTGAACATGCATAAAAGCCATACAACGGTTACGGATCCGAATGCGCGGGAGTACAACGAAGTCTGGCCGGGTGGGCGCACCAATCACTACTGGTTTGATTTGAACCGCGACTGGCTTCCCGTTCAGCACCCTTCCAGCCGCGGGCGCATCCTGAAATTCCAGCAGTGGCACCCCAATGTGCTTACCGATTTCCACGAGATGGGCACCGACGCCACCTATTTCTTTCAGCCGGGTGTGCCGGAGCGAACCCACCCCCTGACGCCACAGATCAACCAGGAACTTACGATGGCGCTGGCCGAATATCATGCTGATGCACTCGATGATTTGCAGGAGCTTTACTATACCCGGGAACGGTTCGACGATTTTTATTATGGAAAAGGATCCACCTACCCGGATATTCAGGGGACGGTCGGTATTCTGTTTGAACAGGCAAGCTCACGCGGGCATGCCCAGGAGAGTATTCACGGGGTGAAAAAGTTTCCTTATACCATCAGGAACCAGGTAACCACCAGCTTTTCCACCCTGAAGGGGTCCCTGGAGCTGCGGGAGGAGCTGCATGAATACAAACGGGGCTTTTACCGGGAGTCGCTTCAGGAAGCCCGGGACGGGAATATCAAAGCTTATGTTTTCGGTGACGCAGATGACAGTGGCAAAACCTGGCACATGGCGGATATGATTTATCCGCACGATATCGAGATTTACGAACTCGATCGTGACCTTGAAGTCAACGGCAATAATTTCAGGGCCGGAAATGCCTATATAATCCCGGCCGAGCAGCCACAGGCCAAGCTGATCGAGGCGATGTTTGAGCGGCGAACCGCATTTGAAGACAGTATCTTTTACGATGTCTCCACCTGGACACTTCCTTACGCCTTTAATATCCCGTTTGCTGAATTGGGTTCGGGTCCGTTCGACCAGGATTTGCTGGGAAGCAGGGTTGAAAGCCCGCAGATGCCGGCCGGCGAACTGATCGGCGGACGAAGCGATTACGCCTACCTGTTCGAATGGAATGAATATTACGCTCCCCGTGCCCTCTACCGGCTGCAGAAGGAAGGAGTGCGAACACAGGTGGCTTCTGCACCCTTCAGTATGACCACAGTCGACGGCCTTCATGATTTCGGATACGGAACCATCCTGGTATCACTCGGCATCCAGGATGTCGATCAGGAGAAGGTGCATGAGATAATCGAAGAGATCGTGGAATCTGATGCGGTGACCGTCTATTCAGCTCAGACCGGGCTCACTCAGAGTGGAATCGACCTGGGGAGTCCGAGTTTCAATATGCTCGATAAGCCTGAGGTTGCTGTCATCGGTGGACGCGGAACGGTGGTTTCCGAAGTGGGTGAAGTGTGGCATCTGTTTGATCAGCGAATGGAAGTGCCGGTTACGGTGATGGAGAAAGATCGCCTGCCAAACGCAGATCTGAATCGGTACAATGTCATCGTGATGGGGTCGGGCAGCTATAACGACTTGTCCGACAGAACCGTTGAGCGTATGAAAAACTGGGTGCGCGACGGCGGTACGTTGATTGCCATGCGCGGGGCCATCAGGTGGGCCAAAGACAATGGACTGGCCAATTTTGAATTTGTCTCAAGAGAGACCCCGGACCTGGGGCCGCAGCGATATGCAGACCTGAGTGATATGAGGGGTGCCCAGGTAATTGGAGGATCCATCTTTCATGCCAAGCTGGATATCACACATCCCATCGGGTACGGATTCAGGAACGAAAATATAACCATATTCAGAAATACCAATACATTTGTGGAGATGGCAGACAATCCATTCGCCACGCCGGTTTATTACGACTCCGACAATCCGCAGGCCAGCGGTTATATTTCGGATGAAAATCTGGAGCTTATCGGCGGCACAGCCTCGACCATTGTCAGCAGCCATGGCAGCGGACGTGTCATCACAATGGTTGATAACCCCAATTTTCGCGCTTTCTGGTTTGGCACCAACAAGCTGTTTTTGAATGCGGTCTTCTTTGGGCATTCCATCAGCGGGCCGTCAGCGAATTGATTTATTAATCGGACTCAGGTTTATACGAAACAGAGTATCCATCATTCAAGTAAAACGATCGTTTCAAATGCGGCTGCCATTTCAGGGGAGGAGCGAGTCCAATTCAGAGAATGATACGCATCAGAAGGAGGCTTTACTATATCAGGATTTTTGCAACGCCTCCCAGAAGTCAAATCATAAAAACTATCAAAGGTGAAACGATTTTCATTCAAATTATGCTATAAAAACCCGTCGGAGAAATTATTAGCATGAATTACGGAAAAGTGAGATAATTTTTCATCCACAACTTTGTTACATTGATTGCTCTCGGGTATTCCGAAAATAGCTCGTACAATTAAAGTCAAACCAGTCATAATTAATGAGATTTCTTACCCCTTTGTCTGCTGTGTTATTAATGCTGCTAGTAGCGGCCTGTTCGACACAGCGGGTTGAAATTATCCACATAGATACGGTTATTTACCCCTCCGATGAATTTGAAGATGTTGATGAAATGATTGCCAATCCATTCTTTTCTGTAAGCCAACTGCCTTTTGAAGCTCCCAATTTTGATGTTATCAGAGATGAAGATTTTCTGCCTGCATTTGAAGAGGCAATGAACCAGCAGATTCAGGAAATAGAAGCGATAACCAATTCTGCGGCAGAGCCGACCTTTGAGAATACCCTGGTGGCAATGGAGGAAAGCGGTCAGCTGATGACCAGGGTTCACCGGGTATTTTTTAATATGACTTCGGCCAATACCAATGAAACCATTCAGCAAATCCAGGCGGAAATAGCACCCAGGCTGGCAGCCCACTCGGATGACATATACCTGAACAGTGCACTTTTTGAACGGGTGGACAGCCTTTATGAGATCCGCGATGAACTGGATCTGGATGATGAATCCAGGCAGCTGCTGACAGAAACCCACAGGGATTTTGTGCGTGCCGGGGCTCGTTTGAGTGACGAAGAGCAGGCGAGGATGCGAGACATCAACGAGCGTATCTCATCGCTGACGACCGAATTCCAGGAGAAACTGCTGGCCATGACCAGGGAAAGAGCCGTAGTGGTCGACGATGAAGCGTTACTGGACGGCTTGAGCCCGGACCGGATAGCCGCTGCCCGGGAAGCTGCCGAAGAGCGTGGCCATGAAGGCAATTACCTTTTGAGTATCACGAATACAACCCGCCAGCCGATACTGACCAGCCTGAACAACCGGGATCTGAGGCAGCGCGTTTGGGAGGCTTCCGCTTATCGCGGAATCGGGGAAGATGACGGTATCGATACCCGGCCCATTATTCTTGAATTGGCAGAGCTGCGGGCAGAAAGATCAGAATTGTTGGGATATCCGAACTATGCAACCTATGCACTGGAGCCTCAGACGGCTCAAAATCCGGGCCGGGTCCTCGAGATGCTCGAAGGCCTCATCCCGCCGGTCATTGCTAATACGGAGCAGGAAGCCGAACAGATTGAAGAGATGATGAGAGAGGATGGAATTGAGAATGACTTGCGGCCTTGGGACTGGGAGTACTATGCCGAAAAAGTGCGTCAGGCGAAATATGATATCGATGACGATGAGGTGCGGCCTTACTTTGAACTGAACCGTGTATTGGAAGACGGGGTTTTTTACACAATGGAAAGGCTTTACGGCATCACCTTTGAAGAGCGTTATGACCTGCCCGTCTATCATCCCGATGTGAGGGTATTTGATGTGTTTGACGAGGATGGCGAGCAGCTTGGACTGTTTTATGGCGACTTTTTTGAGCGCGACTCCAAGCGCGGAGGCGCCTGGATGAACTCCTTTGTGGTGCAATCGCATTTGCTGGATCAAAAACCTGTGGTTGTGAATGTGCTCAATATTTCAAGGCCGGCCGAAGGCGAACCGGCGCTGATCAGTTTTGATAATGTAACAACCCTGTTTCATGAAATGGGTCATGCCGTGCACGGCCTGTTCTCGGATGTCACCTACCCTTCTCTTGCAGGGACATCCGTGCCCCGCGACTTTGTTGAATTCCCGTCCACCTTTGAAGAAGACTGGGCCATTCACCCCGAGGTGCTTGAAAATTATGCCATCCACCACGAGACCGGCGAGCAGATTCCTTCCGATCTGCTTGAAAAGATCATTGCTGCCCGTGAGTTTAACCAGGGATTTGATACCCACGAGTACATGGGTGCAACCATGGTTGATATGGAATGGCACCTGCTCGGATCCGATGGGGTGCCGGATGATGTGATCGCCCATGAGGAGGCGGCCCTGGAAAAATACAATCTGGACCATGAGGCTGTGCCGCCCCGGTACCGGTCGACCTATTTCGCCCACATTTTTTCGGGGGGATATGAGGCCAACTACTATGCATATATCTGGAGTGAGATTCTGGCGGCCGACGCTTTTGCCTATATGGAAGAGCGGGGCGGACTGACCCGTGAAAATGGGGACCACTACCGCCAGACGATTCTTTCACGCGGCGGCAGCCGGGATGCCATGGACCTCTACCTCGACTTCAGAGGCCAGGAGCCGGATGTTGACCATCTGCTGAGGCGGCGTGGCCTGGAACCGGCTGAATAGCAGAATAGTATAGACTAGAATAGAGAGTAGAGACTGAACCTGTCTGAAGTATTATCAAAAAAATGAATGGGGAGTTTCCTGTATTTCAAACCTGGAATTATCATGGAAACATAGATCCCGGCATCCCCTGTACAGATTTCATCATAATACGCGGTACCGCTGAATTTACGAACACCCCTCAAAATGAAGTGCTGAACGCACTTCATTTGACTCCCCTCCAGGGGAGACAGTTGTGACGCGTTCAGCGTTATCCCGATCGGGAAGGGGTGTTCGTAGATTCAGCGCCGGCTTTTGAGGGGTGTTCACAGACAAATCGTATATGATTTAGTTTTATGACTTTTTTCCGGAATTACCTATTCTAAACGGTTGGGGTTTTAAGGTGGAAAGTTCGACAGCGAAATTAACTAACCGGCTAAAACAAGCACTTATATTTATGAATCAACAACCTGACTTATCAACGGGTGAAAAAGGCAGCACGCTTCGTGTAATATTACTCTCTGGTGTTGCTGCCATCGGTGGATTTCTTTTTGGATTTGACAGTGGCGTGATTAACGGAACAGTGGACGCCCTGCAGCAGGCGTTCGATTCCGATGCCGCGGGCACAGGTTTCAATGTGGCCTCCATGCTGCTGGGATGTGCTGCGGGGGCCTTCTTTGCCGGTTCCCTGGCTGATAAATTCGGCCGCAAGCCGGTGATGATCGCGACGGCCGCAGCTTTTATCATCAGTGCCTGGGGATCGGGTATTTCGGGCAGTTCCGGGCAGTTTGTATTCTTCAGAATTCTTGGCGGTCTGGCTGTGGGGGGAGCAAGTGTACTCGCCCCGGCTTACATCAGTGAAATTGCCCCGCCAAAAATGCGGGGAAGGCTCACGTCCCTGCAGCAGCTGATGATTGTAGTCGGTTTGTTTGCCGCCTTTTTAAGCAACTATGTTATTGCGGGACTGGCGGGTGGAGCCTCGGAAACTTTATGGGCCGGTTATGGTGCCTGGCGCTGGATGTACTGGACGGAGATCATTCCGGCTTCGATCTTTTTGATTGCCCTGCTCTTTATTCCGGAATCGCCCCGTTACCTGGTGGCCGCTAATCGGGCCGATGAGGCCGAATCCATTCTGGCAAGGCTGATCAACCGGGTAAAAGCCAAAGAACTGGTTGATAAAATCAGGGTAACGGTGGAACAAAAGCGAAAGCCGAGGCTGTCCGATGTGATTATGAAACAAACCGGACGGCTCCATCCGATCGTCTGGGTGGGCCTGGGCCTGTCGGTGCTGCAGCAGTTCACCGGGATCAATGTCGTTTTTTATTACGGGGCTGTGCTGTGGCAGTCGGCCGGATTTACAGAGGCGGATGCCCTGTTGCAAAATGTGATCAGCGGTTCGGTCAATATCGCCTTCACGTTCCTGGCGATCTATCTGATTGACAAGGTTGGCAGAAAACCGTTGCTGCTGATCGGTGCGCTCGGCCAGGCGGTGATGCTTGGTGTGATGGCATTCATCTTTACAACCGGCGATCTGACACCGGACGGTGATTTGCAGTTGAGTCAGACGCAGGGCCTTTATGCGCTTTTGGCCGCAAATGGTTACATCGCTTTCTTTGCGACGACCTGGGGTCCGATTATGTGGGTGCTTTTGGGTGAGATGTTCCCGAATCAGTTTCGCGGTGGCGCCCTGGCGATTTGCGGGCTCATTCACTGGCTGTCCAACTTTACCATCACTCTGACCTTCCCGATCCTGCTTGCCTCCATTGGCCTTGGCCTGGCTTATGGCATTTATGCCGGCTTCGGTGTTGTTGCCTTTTTCTTTGTCAGGAAAATGGTCAAGGAAACGATGGGACGCACACTCGAGGAGATGTCGATGGAGCTTGACAATATTGAGCGGGAGATTGCATCGGAGGAAGAAGGCTGATTTGGGCCGGCCGTGGAAGCGATGAGATGCACAGTGATTTAATGGAGTTATAAGAGAAGTCAAAATTGATCCGCTTTTGGGCTACACCTGACAGGGAGCATCCGGGAGTTACTTTTGGATGCTGGGGTGGATGTTATCAATGTTGATGATTTACAGGCCGAGATGGCTTATTGGATAAATTGGCCGGAATGCTTTTCCCGGCCGAACGTGAGTTAAACCCAAAATTATTAATTCCATTTGCAATCATTTAACCGAATTCATATATATAAATAACAGGATTTTACAAAACTTCAATGAACTCAGATATTTGTTAACACATCTCATAAGTATGGGAATGGTGGGATTAATGATGTTGCAGTAGCCATTCTAACATGGAGTCAAACAAGCCGATTGAACATTCGCCGGGCAGTACCACTCCGATGCTGGAAAAACAGTGGGTAAGGAGAGTTCGGGAAAATGGTGACCGTTCCGCTTTCGAAAAAATATTCCGGGCTTATTATAAGGACCTTCATGGGTTTGCCTATACCTATGTGCGGTGCAGGCAGCAGTCAGAAGATATCGTACAGACGATCTTTTTCAGAATCTGGGAAAATAAAGAAGAATGGGACCCGCCGGGGAAAGTCCGTCACTACCTGTTTAATGCCGTTCGCAATGAAGCGTTGAATGTCATCAGGCATGCGAATGTTCAGGACGACTCAGAAGAGGAAGTGGCAGAACAGTTCAGAGATCTCAAAAGCCACTCCTATGCGGATGAAAATCCGGAGCTTATCGAGCTGAGAATTGCCATTCAAAAAGAAATTGACAACCTGCCTTCCCGCTGCAGAGAAATTTACCTGTTAAACCGGCGAAGCGGTCTCACCTACACCGAGATAGCGGATTGCCTGGATGTGTCCATCAACACCGTCGGAACCCAAATGGGGCGGGCGTTGAAAACTCTTCGGAAAAACCTTTCGGATTTCCTGCCACTATTTATCGCCTCCTCTATTTCAAAAATACTGTTTCAATTATACAGCGAAAAAATCTATCCATCTTTTACAGGCAGAGTATGGGAGGCGTAACCATGCTGCTTTTTTGAGCTTACATGCCTTTCGTTTGAGAACTATTCGGGAAATAAAATCACCAAATTAAAAAATTTAATTTTTTTGTCACGGTCTTCCCCATCTCGTGTGCAATAGCTTTGTAAATGAACAATAAACGTATAACAAAACTTTGAAAAAAAGGATGAACCGGAACATTCCATGGGAAACACTGGCCAGGTATTTTGCCGGAGAACTAACCACAGAGGAATCTGAAAAAATGGAAACCTGGATAAAAGCAGACCCGGAGAGGGAAGAGCAGGTCAGGTATTTATATAGAATATGGGAAGAGTCGGAAGTTTTGCCATACGAGCTTGATGTGGATATTGCATGGGAAACACTTGAAGGTAACATTGAACGATTTGACAAGAGGTTGCAAACCCTGGATCAATCGGCCACCGGAGAGATGAAAAAGAAAAGGCTCTCCGATCTGAGAGTGTTAGAGAAATCCGCCCAAAAACCCGGAAGAATCGGGCGCCGGATTGTAATGGTTGCTGCATCAGTTTTGATCATACTTTCAGCAGGTTTCTTTACTCATAATTATTATCTGGAACTGCAAGAGGCTGAAAAAGCAGGAGAACTTGCCGTTGAGGAGTTAACAACACGAGATGGTGAAAGGGCTATTTATTCACTCAGTGACGGCTCAAGAGTCATTCTTCATGCCGGCAGCCGGCTTGAGGTACCTGTAAATTTTAATAATGAAAATCGGGAGCTATTTCTGGTAGGGGAAGCCTATTTTGAGGTGTCTCATGATCCGGACAAACCGTTCGTTGTGAACTCTGAAGAAGCCTATACCCGCGTTTTGGGAACAAAATTCCTGGTTCAGGCCTGGCCGGAAGAAAGCAGGAATGTTGAGGTGATAGTTGAAGAAGGAAGGGTTGCTTTGGGTGATAAACGGACTATTTCAACCACGGCTCAGCAAGAAGTGGTAATTACACTTAATCAAAAAGGTGTGCTGACCGCTGAAGATGGGCCAAGTGTCTCTGATGTAACGGACCTGCATTGGCACCTTGGCTGGACAGAAGGCCGCCTTGTATTTGAAGACAGACAGCTAAGCGAAATCCTGCCGCGGCTGGAGCGCTGGTATGCGGTGGAAATTAATTCGGAAACCGATGAGATCGCTGAGAAAAGGCTCACCGCAGAAATCGACTACAGCCAGCCGATGACAGAAGTGTTGATGGGGATTGCCCTGTCTCTTGATTTGGAAATAGATAAAGAGGATCGAAAAATCACTTTTCGTGCATCGGGTGATCAGCAAGGCCAAATTTAGTTATCCGGTTTGAGTCAAACGTTCGTGATATAGAATTTTAAAATCCAACACAACGCATAATGAGGACAGCCATGCAAACTATTATGATACGAACGATTGGGATGATATTATTGATATTTTTCGTAGTTCCATCTCTTATAGCACAGCAGATTGATTCAATATCGGAAGATATTGATGAGGTATTGGCACTGCAAAATCAAATGCCTGATATAGACAGTGAAGCCTATGCATTTCTGAATCAGGAAATCGAACTTCATTTTACGAATCTGAGCATTGAAGAAGTGTTAAAAACGATTGCAGAAAAAGCTGATTTAAAATTGATGTACCGGAAAGTGCTTTTACCAGATGACAAGAAGTTTACATATGAAAATAGTTCTATGACAGTATATGAAGTACTCTGGGAGGTATTGGAAGGAACTGGTTTGCAGTTTGCAATTTCTAATAGTGGACAGTTAATTTTACTGAAAAAGAAAATTCCTGAGATTTTGGAACACGAAATCTTCCAGCCCACAATCCGGGGGCAGGTAGTAGATGCTCAGTCTGGAGAAAGTATTCCAGGTGTTAACGTAGCTGTTGAGGGTACGAACATTGGTACAATCACAGATGTTGACGGAGAGTATGAACTCACATTACCATATGATGATGTTGAAATTGTATTTTCATTTGTTGGTTATCAAACCAAGAGAATTACATATGCAAATCAGGAAGTAATTGATGTCTCACTTCAACAGGAAATAGGGAGGCTCGATGAAGTAATTGTGATTGGATATGGAACTGTTGAAAGACGTGACTTGACAGGATCGGTTGAAAGTGTGAGGGCAGAAACATTTCAAAGTCAAGGAATGACTCAATTAGGAGATATGCTTACAGAAGGATATGATGTTTGGGATTTTGATGATGGAAGCGTGCCTGTCGCTGTGAAATCAAATATTGATACTGGAACGCATGCAAAAGTTGGGTATGCAACGGTAACTCATCGGTTTGAGAATCCGGGTGATTATCTGGTTAAAGTACAGCGTGAGACTTCCGAGGGTACGGCTACAGCGCATCTTTATGTGGAGGTAATCGCTCCCTGATTTCGATGAACTTGCAATAATAAACTGGAGAAAACCTAATGATACATAAGTTAAATCCCATCGTATATCTGCAAATAGCAAGTATATTTTTTATAGTTCAATTCTCAGCGTGTGCCCAGGAAGAGAACAGAATTACCCCCCTTACTACAGAAGATTTTCGTTTTGATGGACCACTTGGTTCCGATGGCGCTCATATCGTAGAGATCGATACCAATTATTTCAAAATCACGCTTGATCATGCGCCCAATCAACCAGGCTGGCCAAATAAATTGAACTTTGAGATCCATCAAAATGCAAAAGGAAATGATCTGACCCTGGAAGTTGAATTTGAAGGCGGCCCCGGTATGTCTTTTAATGAGTATGCTCAATCCTGGTCTTACGATGGTTTAAACTGGAATCCGGTTCATTGGAAATATGGTAGAGATGAATCTCCTCAATATGATATACTAAAATTACCCGTATTTGAAGAAGATCATGTTTATGTGGGAACCCAGGTGCCCATGTCGTTTGAGGATGCTGAAGGGATGAAAAAGAAATGGGAGGAGCACCCGCATACCTCACTCCACACAATTGGTGAGTCAATTCATGGACGCCCGCTGTACCGGTTGGAAATTACCGATCCGACAAGTCCTTTTGCTCCGGAAAATCGATGGGTACACTATTTCGCAAATCAACATCCCGGGGAGCACAATTCCCAATGGCGCATGGCGGGTATGGTGGACTGGATATTGAGTGAAGAGGGAGAGGATTTCAGACAGAGAAGTATTTCGCATTTTATATTTTTTATGAGCCCTGATGCGCCAACCTATGGCTGGTATCGCGTAAACCGGGAAGGGATAGATATGAATCGATCTTATCGCCCGGAAGGTTCAAACAGGGAAGAGCAGACACACGAAGCCTATCTCTGGCAAAAGGACCTGGAAGAATTGATGGCTTCGGAAACGCCGGTAACAACCATCTGGGCGATGCATACCTGGCAGGGAATTGTGGAACCGTTATTACGTCCCGGACCGGAAATAGGTTCGACATTGGGACCCTGGACAGAATTTCGGGATATTATAAAGAAAAATGATCCTGATTCTCTAGTCAAACCCCTGGCAGTACGGGAAGGTATGCCCGGATACGGAGCCGTAAGCTGGACAGAAGGGCCGCATGAACAGTTTGGAATTACAGCTATTCTGTGTGAAGGAGCCGGAGCTTTCTATACCAAAGAAATAAATGTTGTATCAGGTGAAGTATTAATTAAAAGTATTGCAGAATACTATAATTAGTCGATCATTAAGATCTTAATATGTGTATTGGATTAACGGAATAACCACCATTTGTTGACGGACCGTTGGCCGGTGATCCGGCTTTTGCTGACATGTTGGATGACTGTAAAGAAAAGATTTGTGGATCGCAATAATTACGGAAGTTCCCTGGTTTATCAAATGGATTTATCAGAATCAAAATAAATACGTTTTTGAAGAACCTGAATATTCGCATGCAAGTCGAGCAGAAGTTCAGACGGGATAAATTTCAACTTTTTGGAGTTAAATCCAACCCTTTTGGTGTGCTCTATAAAGTAGGAGAACATGCAAATAATCTTCTGTAAATACAGAGCAGCCTCCTCACCTGATTTTGATCATTGCCGATGTTATGGCGTGGGACGACTGCAGGGTATACGGTACCTCGACCTGGTTGTACCGCCAACCCGAACATGTCACGCTGGTGAGATGCATACGCACATGCAATGGGAGATTGCAGAACTCACCCCGGGTGAGACGTAATCTGCTGGAATTGGATAGTAAAATAGAGGCTGATGAAGGTGTTTTGTTCAATCACGCATAAGTGCCCAATTCCAAGTGTGTATTCTACCGGGCTATGATTTTGGCAAAACATTATTCCTGTAGCCGTAATGGGCACTACCGGTAACAGATTATTAAACTATTTTGGATTACATTTTATAGATCTGTATAGTTAAAGGACCAAATTTACTTTAACGCATAATGAACAGTATAATCCATAAACCCCGGTTGTGAGTAGAACAAGCAGCATTCACACGGACTTCAATTTAATTGCGATGATTCAGCAACTCGAAGACAGGATCGATGCACTTCAGGAGCAGCATGATGATGATACCTGAAATCTATAAAGCATGACAACAATGATGAAACAAACGATCTGTTTATTCATTTTATCAATGGCCTTGATCCTGTCTGCATGCGAGATCAGCCCGGAACAGGCTGAAGCAAACCTTGAGCCTTGCACATCAGGATCCGTGAACATTGTTCTGTATGTCAGCGACGACCATGGCCAGGATCTCGGGGCGTATGGAAATGAAGTCATTCAAACCCCAAACCTGGATGCACTGGCAAGCGAAGGGGTACTGTTTACGCACGCCTATGCCACCACGGCAAGTTGCAGTGCCAGCCGTTCAGTGATTTTATCCGGCCTGCACAATCATAGGAATGGCCAGTACGGACATGAACACGACTACAGCAAGTTTTCTTCTCATGGCAACATACAAGGGGTGTCCAACCTTTTATCAGAGAACGGGTACCGGACGGCACGGTCTGGTAAATATCATGTGGCCCCGGAAGAGGTCTACCGTTTTGATGAAGCTCTCCCCGGTCGTTCCCGTAATCCGGTTGAGATGGCCGATATGGCCAAGGACTTCATCGCATCTGATGACAGCCGGCCGTTTTTTCTGTTGATGGGGACGTCCGATCCTCACCGGGGCGGTGGGCGTGCAACGGAGCTGCCCTTCAGCCCCGACCGGTTTGGCAACACCCCCGACGGGTATGAGGGCGTGGAAGAGGTTACCTACAACCCGGATGACGTTCTTGTCCCCTCTTTTCTGCCTGACAATGAAGCCACCCGGCAGGAACTGGCACAGTATTATCAATCGGTCTCACGGCTGGACCAGGGATTCGGGCAGTTGGTGAGCAACCTGAAGGATGCGGGCGTTTACGAAAATACGGTCATCATCTATATCTCCGATCACGGTATGGCGTTTCCGGGCGCGAAAACCAATGTGTACGAACCCGCCCTGCTCTCCCCCATGATTGTCCGGGATCCCTGCACCGACGCACGGGGAATCGTCAATCAGGCGATGATCAGCTGGGTTGACATTACGCCCACCATTCTTGATTATGGCGGGGTCGAAGAACCGACCTATTCCCGGGAAGTTTCCCAGGGTGTGATCCGCGATTATTATCCGGAATCACACGGGCTGCACGGCCGATCGTTCAGGTCGATTCTTGAAGACCCGGAACCGGAAGGGTGGGATGAAATTCATGCCTCTCATACCTTCCACGAGATCCATATGTACTACCCGATGCGCGTTGTTCGCGACCGCGACTACAAATTGATCTGGAATATTGCCTACGGACTCCCCTACCCGAATGCATCGGACCTGCAGACTTCGTCTACCTGGCAGTATGTACTGGGCCGGTTTTCGGATGACGCGGAAGCGACCGAGTTGGGAGATCCTGCCCTGCCGGGGCCTGATGCGGAGTTCGGCCTGGATGCGGCCTTTGGCCATCGAACGGTCCGGGAATACATCCACCGGCCGGAGTTTGAACTGTTTGACATGCAGGCGGATCCGGAAGAGTCGAATAATCTTGCCGGTGATCCGGCTTATGCCGACGTATTGGAGGAATATATTGACCGGCTTCGCCGGTTCCAGCGGCAGACCGAAGATCCCTGGTATATCAAATGGGTATATCGGGATCAAAGCGAATACGCTTTTGAAGAACCTGAATATTGAATTATCATACCACAAACAACCAATCCTTTTAAAATTGATTAACCATGAGTAAACCAACCAGACGAGAATTCCTGAAAACCGGCGCTTTGTCCACCCTTTTCCTTGGATCAGGCTTAGCAGTAGCCGGAGGATGTGAGGCCATCCGGCAAAAAGGTAAAACCAAAAATGTGATTTTTATGGTCAGCGACGGAATGAGTGCCGGAACACTGACCCTGGCCGATGTGATGCTTCGCCGCCATCACGGGCGGCCCTCCAACTGGGTGCGCCTGCTTGAGGAAGGAAAGGTGAACCGGGGGCTGATGGATATGGCCTCGGCCGACAGAATTGTCACCGACTCCGCAGCGGCGGCTGCTTCCTGGGGATGCGGCCACCGGGTAAACAACGGTGCGCTGAATATCGGGCCCGACGGCACCCATCACAAGCCGGTTCTGCCGGTGTTCAGGGATGCCGGAAAGGCAACCGGTTTGGTTACGACCACGGAGCTCACCCACGCCACACCGGCCGGGTTCGCAGCAAATGTGGAATCGCGGGCAATGGGCGAAACGATCGCCGAACAGTACCTGGAAAGACGGATTGATATTTTGCTGGGGGGAGGACATAATCATTATGATCCCGAACAGCGCGAAGACGGTAGGGACCTGTATGAAGAACACCGTCAGGCAGGCTATTATGTTGCAAAAACCAAAAGTGAGCTGATGAACGGGAATGCAGCGGAAGGACAGGTGCTGGGTGTCTTTACAAACGGACATTTGCCATATACGCTGGACCATCAGAACACCCCGGACCTGCTTGAAAATGTGCCCACCCTGGCCGAGATGACCGACCTGGCCATCGGCAACCTCGCTGACCATCCAGACGGGTTTATTCTCCAGGTGGAAGGCGGGCGCGTGGATCATGCCGCCCACAGCAACGATGTAGGCGGGCTGATTTATGACCAAATCGCTTTTGATGATGCTATTGGTGTGGCAATGGCCTTTGCTGAAAACCGCGACGATACGCTGGTGATGATCACCACGGATCATGGCAATGCAAACCCCGGATTAAACAGCGCTCCGGATGAGCATTTTGATTCCATCCGGGAGTTTCGTCACACCAACGACTGGATCCGCCGGGGACTGGATCAGGACAGTTCAATATCTGCCATTCAGGAGCGGATTGAGTATGCCACCGGTTATGAAATTCCACGCGAACAGGCCGAGCTCTACCGCCAGGCTGCCAGGGGCACTTATCGGGCGGCCTACAGCCGAATGAACAGCACGGCCGCCGTACTGGGCCAGATACTGGCCAATCACACCCATGTCAACTGGGTGGGTGGATCCCATACGGCTGATTACGTGGAACTGGCTTCTTTTGGCCCGGGCTGTGAAGCCCTGGAAGGCTTTGTGATCAACACACAACTCTTTGATGTGATGACCGAAGCTGCCGGTGTGACTGAATTCGTTTAACTGGTCAGTACTTCTTTAGATCCCGATTCGGCCGTCCGGAGGAGGTCTTGAAACATCGGGCGAGTACTCCGTATCTGATTTTATTTTATTACAAACACGCACATCCTTCGTATCGGATAGAGCCCGGAGTGCGCCCTAATTAAATTTGGTTGGAACAGGTATTAAGATACCGGGTTCCTCTATTTGAAAACCATGAATTACTTTCTCTGTGTTATGTGCAATAAATTACATATAGGTTTATTAATATCAATTTTTCTTTTGATTGGCTGTCAAAGTGAGTCCAATCGCATATTCTGGTCACCTTATGCAGATCTTAACTGGGATGAAATCGGTCATTACGACTCCGAATTTCATACACATCCGGGATTGGGAAATGAAGAATACGACCCCCATCAGACGATTGACCGGTACCATGAAGAAGGGTATAAAATACTTATGCTGGCTGCTCATGATTATGATATACCAAGCGATCATATGGATACCATATACCCGTGGACTCAACTATCCGAGATCTATGAGACGATCAAACATGTCGAGAACCCGACTGAAGACTTCATGACTTATGAGGAAATACACAACGAACCGTGGGAGGATCGGGATCCGATTGAACTGGGTATGGTTTC
Source organism: Balneolaceae bacterium (assembly GCA_007118695.1). Classification (GTDB taxonomy): domain Bacteria; phylum Bacteroidota; class Rhodothermia; order Balneolales; family Balneolaceae; genus SKRC01. The sequence continues at coordinate 29,571 of SKRC01000173.1, forward strand.
TGTGGAAGGAACCGAAATATCGGCGCCTCATCATACCATTAGTGTGTTTAATGCCTATACTGAAGGAGCCGATACAGAGGCCGAGTCTTTCCGGATAATAGAAGAAATGGGTGGATTTGCTTATTTGGCACACCCCGGCCGTTATGTGGAAAGGTGGGGATTGACCGCTCACTGGTATGTCGACAAGTACCTGCGATTTGATGTACTTATTGGCCAATCAATATACAACAGACAGGACAACCACCCTGGAGACCGGGCTTTCTATGATAAGGTTCAACACCTGTTAGAAGGAATCAACCGGCCGATCTGGTTATACGGTGAAGACGATATGCATCATGAGGGCACGTTAGCATGGAATCGTGATGTATTCTTACTTGAAAATTTCAGGCCGGGTTCGATGCACCCTGATATACCGGATGGGTCGGCACCTGATGTGATGGAAGCACTTCAAAATGGATATTCCTATCTCTGGAAGCCGTCAGAACAATATAACCGACGGGCGTTCAATATTACGAATGTAGAAGTGGACGGATATCAGGTCACATTGACTATTGATAACTTGGATCTGGTTGATGAAATCAGATGGCGGACACACAATCCGGAGATAGATGATACGGAAACCGTTCACTATGGCAACGCAATCAGTACAAGGGATGTGCCGGACTATGCCCTCTTTGTCCGGGCCGAAATCGAGGGGAATGATGGAACGATCTATACCCAGCCATTTTATATAACGGAAAGAAACGAGTCAAATTGATATTCTTTAGATCCACATGTGTTGGCATTTTATTCCTGATAATCACTGGATGCGGTGAGGGTTTGGAACCCCTTGGCCAAAACGAAGCTCTTCGTACCTATATCGAATTTACAGATGGCGGTCATCGGGGTATGTTTGATGCTGATAGTGAATGTTGCGGCTTCCCGGACGAAAACTTCGATGCCACCACAGCTATGGTGATCAACTGGCACCGGTTGCCGGAAGCCGATTCGGAACTTGATGCACGGCTGCACTACCGGCAAGTCCATCCGGTTACATCCGGCTGGCAAACGGCGGATGGCAATTCTATGGAATTCTGGTACCGGGAAGAGCGGGTCAACCGGGTGGTGCTGACCGATCTGCAACCTGGCTCGATCTATGAATTCCGGGTACGGGAGGACGGGGAGATCTTTCGCTTTCGAACCATGCCGGAGTCATTGGAGGAACGTCCGCTTCGCATCGTCATGACCGCCGATCATCAATCCCCTGTCTGGAGCCAAACAGCCCATGAGAATGCCAGGATGGCTGCCCTGCAAAAACCCGATATATTCGTGGTTGCCGGGGATTTTATGAACGATGAAGGAATGGTTACCCGTGAAAATGCTGACCGCTGGGCACTCTACCTGGATACGCTTTATGGTCTTGATAACGGTTACTTTATATACGAGAAAGAGATCGACGGCCGGCAATTTGACAATCTGATTATTCCCCATGTTGGTATTCTGGGTAATCATGAGACCGGGCATCGCCATCACATTCGATGGCCTGCTTGTGTAAATACAACTATGTCGGAGCCGGGTTATCCAATGTATGTAGCGGCAAATTGGATGGAATTGCTGTTTCACTGGCCGTTCCGAAGTGAGGGTTTTTATAGCGAGTACCGGCCGGGTCATCCCAATTTGGATCCCGATCAAGCCCGGGAAGGCTTCGGTCATGGAGGGTTTGGCAAGCTCAGCTTCGGTGATTATCTGCTGTTGATTGGAATGGATAACAGTCAGAATTGGGAAGCAGAACCGGATACAGGACTGAAAGACTGGGAAGGGAACCCGATTACCGACCGGTGGCCGTGGTTTGAAACCCATCATTCTGACGTCCGGCAGGATGAATGGCTGAGGAACTTGCTGGAACCGGCAGATGAGAAAACAGCCGGTGAACGATATACTCATATTTTGCCGGTATGGCATCGGGGTCTGTTCGGATCGGTACGTCTTAACATGAGTCTGAAAAACCGGGAGTTGTTCAGCAACTGGCTGCCGCTTTTGTACCGGAATGGCGTGAAATTGATAAAGGAAGGCCATGATCATATCTACACACGTACGGTTCCACTAAATATCACAACAGAACAACCGGACCATACCCGGATTGAAAAAGTATATTATGAACCGAATACCTGGGAGCTGACATCCAACCTGAGCCAGGAGTACCTGGACAATTTTTATTCGGTAAACACGCTCGTTGATACTGAGTCCGGGGACATTGTCGGTTGGGAATACGACGGATATTACACGACGTATGATCCGGAAGGAATGATTGCCATCGGCCATGGAGGATGGGCGGCCGGCAGGCGGGACCTGGGTGGCCGTGGTGGTGGAAACGCCGGACTTTGGTTTGTTGATAAAGAAAGAGGCGGGGATGCATTTGGTGGCCCCGAGTCGTTTCACATTACAACGATTGAATTAACGATGGATGGGTTAACGGTTTCCTCCTTTCATCCGGATCAGCTGCCGAATTTTGAAAACAATCAGCCACCGGAACCGATTCACAAATTCAGATGGGATAAAACTCAAGATTTGTGGATGTCATACGATTTAAAAACAGATGAGTGGAGGGATTATTGATCTGGGTAAACTATGTTCTTCTTGAAAATGTCCCTAATAAAAGCTGTCTCCCCGTCCTCTTGCGCGGATTAACAACCCAGGAGTTTTTAATTAAAATTCACAAGTGATGGAACTTATAAGATTTATAATCATTCTATTGATTCTAAATAATTTAAGCCTGGTTCAGGCTCAACTTTTGGAAGTGGGTGAAGAAGCTGCTATCATCGATGTTTCCTTGACGGATGTTGAGCATGATTACCGATTGGGAACTGCTTTTACCAAAAACGAATTCGGTTCATCTGATGTCTATAATCAAACAGTTGATAAGCAGGATACTCGGCCAAATATCCTTGTAATCTATGTGGACGACCTTCACCATGCGACCTTCGGCTTTATGGGGGATCCGATCATTCAGACGCCGAACGTTGATAAGCTTGCAGAACAGGGAGTAGCTTTTCGAAATGCATTTGTCACTACTGCTATCTGTATTACCAGTCGCGGCAACTTTATGACCGGTCGCTACGCCGCACGCACCGGCATTTACATGGATGGGTTTGACGGGCTCAGCGAAGAGCATGCAGCCATGGCCTACCCCACCCGCCTGAAAGAAGCCGGTTATTATACCGGCTACGTTGGCAAGTGGCACCTTGGAGAAATACCTGAGGGTGTAGTATTTGACAATGACCAGAAATTTCTGGGCCAGGGCTATTTCTGGGATGAAGATGAGTGGCCGGGAGAAGGCACGCATCTCACCGACAGGTTGGGTAACCAGGCCGTGGAAATGATTCGCAGTGCCCCTGGCGATCAACCATTTGCAATTACAGTAGGCTTTAAGGCACCCCATGTACAGGACGGTTTTCACCCTGTTGAGCCCTATCCTGCCTCCCCTTCCACGGCCGTGCTTTATGAATTAGTCGAGATGCCTGCGCCACATCTGTCCGATCCTGAATTCTTTGAGAGTCAACCGGACTTTATACGTGAATCGCTCGGCCGGGTACGCTGGGAGTATCGGCTCGGCCCGCCGGAATCGCTGAACTTTCAGCGCTCACTGCGTCGCTACTACCGTATGGTAACCGGCGTAGATGAACAGCTTGGCAAGATGATGGAGGTACTGCGCAAGACCAACCAGCTCGACAACACGATCGTTGTCTTTACCTCTGATCATGGCATGTATCTGGGCGAGCGCGGACTGGCAGGCAAGTGGCTTGGCCATGAACCGTCCATACGCATTCCGCTGATCGTGCTCGACCCCCGGCTGCCTGAAGTGCATCAAGGCACATGGCGTGACCCAATGGCTCTTATGATTGATTTCAAACCCACCTTTTTCGAGTGGGCCGGCGTCTCACCTGCTGAAGGTGTTCAGGGAAAGTCGCTTGTGCCTATTATCAACGGGGAGAACCCTCCGGACTGGCGGACCGAGTTTTTCTATGAGCACCATAGTTTTGCCGATCGCATTCCACGTTCTGAGGGTGTGCGGACCGAACGTTATAAATACCTTCGTTATCTTGACAGCGACCCGCTGTATGAGGAGCTCTATGATCTTGAAACCGACCCGGGTGAAGTAACAAATCTAACTGATGACCCAGAGTATGAGGGGTTGCTTCAGGAAATGCGTGAAAAATGGGAACAATGGAGGGAATCGGTGAGATAGGTACGAAGTGCCACCACGCGTCCATGAGGTAGCCCGACACTACGGGGTTCGTACCGACCAGTATACCCTTGCCCAATTCCTGATCATGACGAATGGGAACTGTTTGATCTGAAAGTGAATCCGGAGGAACAGTTCAGTTTTACCCAGGATCAACCTGAGATTGTTAAAAAGATGGTGGAAAGACTGGCAAATTACGATGTTGCATCGGGACCCGGACAGGGATGATTTGACTTTTTACCCGGGCAGCCCTGGCGATAGTTGAAAATATTGACATGAATACTATGGCTTCCCAATCCGTAATATTGCTATTTGGCTTTAAAGGTATACTTATCATTTTTTTCAGATTGAAATGCAGAGTGTTAGTACATTTGCACAGCAGCAAGGGCCTGTTTATTCCTTTTATTATAAGCCGTGTTTTTGTTTTGAAAACTGCATGTAATTGATTTATTTGCTTTATCATTTTTATGATTTTACCTGTTCAAATTTATTTATCCTGCACTAGTGTTGTTTCAGCCATGCGTTATGGGGTAAGCCTAAGGGATTTTTGTTCCTGACAATGTGAAAAAAAGGTGCATATCCATAACTTATGTACATATATTTTAAAACAGCCAGGAGTAATTAGAACAAGATTTGGCCCACATAAGTATGGTTGACATAACACTATGAACCAATTCATGTATACCTAAAATATTCTTACTATGAATAACCCATCTGTAATCCGAAATTTTTTATCCGGATCTTTAATTACATTTTTTATAACAGGCATATTTTTGATGGTCAGTGCCTGCGAGCATCAACCACAAGTAAACTCACCCGAAAGAGCTCACTACGAATCCCCCGACCTGGTGGTTGGATTGATTCTTGACCAGATCCGCCCCGACTACTTGTACAAGTACTGGGATCAATATGAGGAAGGCGGTTTCAAGCGGCTGGTGAATGACGGAATGGTGTTTCGAAACGCGTACTTCAGGCATTTGCAGACCTCAACCGGACCGGGCCACGCCGCACAGTTGAGCGGCGCCTCACCCATGGTCCACGGACTGCTCGGCAACAGCTGGTACGTGCGTGAGCTGGACCGCAACATCAATGTGATCGAAGATGTCGGTTCCGGATATCAGGGAGTTGGCTCTCAGCCCGACTACCCCGGCGAAAAATCCCCGAACAATATGTTGACAACAACCGTGGGTGATGAATTGTTTATGTTTACCGGCGAGCGGTCCAAAACCGTGGGAATCTCCCGCAAAGACCGTGGGGCGATCCTTCCGGCCGGACATACCGGCGACGCCTACTGGTATGAAAGTGCGACCGGTAACTTTATCACATCCACTTTTTATATGGACGAACTCCCCGGCTGGCTGCAAGAATTCAACGACCGGAACCTGCCCCAGGAATACCTGGCCCGAACCTGGGAGCCGCTGCTGCCGATCGAGCAGTATGTGCAAAGCCGGCCGGACGACAATCCCTATGAAGGAACGTTTCCCGGTATTGACACTCCCACCTTCCCTGTAGACCTTGCTTATCTTGTAGAAGAACACGATCAGGGGCCGGGCCTGCTCAATGCAACTCCCTTTGCCGATGAGTTGCTGTTTAAACTTGCCGTGGCAGCCCTTGAAGGTGAGGAGCTGGGCCGTGGAGATGTGACGGATATACTGTCGATCTCCCTTTCAGCACCCGATGCGATCGGTCACCGGTTCGGACCGGCCTCCAAACAGGTGCAGGACTATTACCTGAGGGCAGACCGGTACCTGGCCGGTTTTCTGGACTACCTGGACCGGGAATTCGGAATGGAAAATGTGCTGATATTCCTGACGGCCGATCATGGTGCGGTTTACATCCCGGAGTATATGAGTGATCTGGGTATCCCGACCGGCCATACTGAATTTGGAGTTTCGGCCGGCGGACAGGTAGCCCAAGCGATTCGCGATTATATGGAAGAAGCCTACGGCGAAGACTTTCTGCTGGCCTTCAGCAACCAGAATCTTTATCTGGATCATGATTATATCGATCAAAACGGACTGGACCATGCAGCCGTGCAAAAGGATATCAAACGCTTTGCTCTGTCACTGGATCAGGTCGGTGGCGCTATCACGGCCGATGCCCTCAACAACCAGGAATTTACCGAAGGCATCCGCGCGCGTGCCATGCATGCCTTCCACCAGCAAAGGTCCGGCGATGTGGTCGTATGGCTCAAACCCCAAACCCACGGTTCCGGCACCGGCGGCACCGGCCATGGTTCTCCTTGGGTATATGATACACATATCCCACTCATTTTCTTCGGGTATGATATTCCCGCCGGTCAGTCGAACCAGAAAGCCTATGTATCGGATATCGCCTCCACGGTGTCTGTATATCTGAATTCACCATTCCCAAGCGGCAACATCGGCAATCCGCTGAATGATTTAATGAAATAGCCTGACCTGGTGTAGTTGTAGTTATCGGTTTATTGGTTATTGGTTATCCGGTCCTCCGGCAGAAGGTTTAACCGATAACAAACTGTTGTTACCCAATAACATATCGGGTACATTTATTACTGTTAGATGTATTCAGAATCACTATGAGAATTAAATAATCGCGACACTAGGACAAGGGCTCGATACTAATAGCGATCAACCGATACCTCGGAATTTTTTTTAAAAAACAATACTGGCGGCTGGGTGCCTAAAACTCAAATTATACCAATCGCCGTAATTCTGATGACTAATATACTGATATGAACCCATTCCATAAGCTTACTATCCATTTTACTGCATTCATTCTTGCCGTCTTTCTGTCGGCATCCCCTTTAATGGCATTTCAGTCCGGGGAGGCTGAAAATTCATTGGATCCGCTTGGGCTCGTCCTCACCTGGCAGCAGGATCCGACCTCGACGATGACCATCGACTGGCACACGATGGATGACGGGCAAATGACGCATTTGCAGTACAAGAAGGTTACAGATGATGATTGGGATTCCGTATCGGGTGAACAGTTGCTGTTTCCCTACTCCGAGTGGATCATCAACCGTGTGGAGCTGACCGGGCTGGAAGCTGGCACCGAATATCACTTCCGCTTTGGGGAGGATACCCGTATCCGAAAGTTTCGAACTATGCCTGTGGATGCCAATCGTCCGATACGTTTTGCTGCAGGTGGAGATGTCCGCCACCGGATCGAATGGATGAATCAGACCAACCGCCGTGTGGCCAAATATGATCCTGATTTTGTGGTTTGGGGTGGTGACCTGGCTTATGCCGATGGCCGGGAGGATCGCCTGTATCGATGGCATGAATATTTGAATTCGATGATGAATACACTCATAACTGCTGATGGCAGGGTAATTCCGGTACTGGCAGGAATCGGAAATCACGAGGTTCTTGGCGGATACTACCGGAATGACGACCACGAGCGAAGAGAAGGAATACCGGTTTATACACAAACAGATGAATCGAGGGAACAAATTGCTCCCTATTATTACAGTTTGTTTGCGTTTCCGGGTCAGCCGGGCTATGGTGTGCTCGACTTCGGCGATTACATGAGTATCCTGTTGTTGGATACGGATCATTCCAACCCTATTGAAGGTGAACAGACCGAGTGGCTCGAACAGGTGCTGGCTGAAAGAGAAAATGTGCCTCATGTGTTTCCCAACTATCATGTGCCGGGCTATCCATCTGTCCGGAACCCTGACGGCGGTGGCCATAACCGGGTCCGGGATCATTGGATTCCGCTATTTGAAGAATATGGGGTGAAGGTGGTATTTGAAAATCATGACCACGCCTATAAACGAACCTACCCGATTCGAAACGGAGCTGTAAGTCCGAACGGCATCGTTTATATCGGAGATGGAGCCTGGGGTGTGGGAACCCGGGAGATCGGCAGGAGTCATGAGGAGCACGCCTGGTATCTGAAGCGTGCATCATCCGAACGACATTTTATTATTGGAACCATCCACGGTAACCATCAGCATTTTTTGGTTGTCAATGAAGATGGGGATATCATCGATGAGTATCCTGCAGCACCCGTCATTGATAACAGGAGATTGGCTTTGCCTTGGACGCAGGAGCAGTAGGCTGTTGCAGTTGCAGTGGGCAGTGGCATCTTCCCGAGCCGTCGGGAGAGATAATTAAAGTGCATTGAGCACTTTAATTTGTGGGGTGTTCTGTTGGCAGTGGCAGTTATCAGTGGTCAGGCGTTTTTTTTGAAATAAAGACACATATAGAATGAGATCACTTAATCTAAATCTAATTGCAATAATTGGCTTGTTGTTTGTCGGCGCTGTTTTTACGTCGTGCGCGGAAGACGGGAATGAGCACTACGTTGTCATCATCAGCATCGATGGATTTCCAGCAGAAGCACTTTGGGACGATCGTGTTCCCGTACCTACACTCAGGGCACTCGCAGAGGAAGGGGCATGGGCACAGGCCATGATCCCTTCCACTCCGACTGTAACCTGGCCCAATCATACGACACTGGTGACCGGTGTTCACCCGGCCAGGCACGGGATGGTTACCAACGGGTTATTTATTCGATCCGGCCCCGGAGAGCCCATTTACAGGGAACCTGATCTGGACAGGGAGGAACTGTCAACTTTTCCAACTCTCTACGATATAGCCTACGAGGCAGGTATGCGCACAGCGGAAGTTAACTGGCCGGTAACTCGAAATGCGAACACGCTTCATGACAGTTTTCCGGATGCTGTAGCTGAAATAACACATACAACACCCCGGCTTCGCACCGAGCTGGTTGAACTGGGGCTGATTAAAGAGGAAACAGATGCGGCCTTTGAACTCGGCCCTGTAGCCCGCGATTATGTCTGGACAAAAGCCACGACCCACCTGATCCGGTCACGTCAGCCCAATGTGATGCTTTTGCACCTGTTGAATGTGGATGGCACCCATCATGGGCATGGCGCAAAAACCAACCCGGGAAACACCGCCCTTGCCTATGCCGATACCAATGTCCGTTTGGTGCTTGAAGCTCTGGAAGAGGCCGGCATCCGGACTCAAACGACCATCATGGTGGTATCAGATCATGGGTTCATGAATGTGACCGAGCGTGTCGAGCCGAATGTACTACTGAGGCAGAACGGGCTTTTGGATGTGGATGAAGATGGTAACATCGTTCGTGCACGGGTTCAGGTTGTATCAAACGGGGGTACTGCCATGGTTTTTGCGACCGATCCGGCCACGAAGAATGATGATCTTGAACTGGCCCGTTCTCTCTTTGAAGGAGCGCCAGGAATTGCCCGTGTGCTTGGTCCGGAAGAATTTGAAGACTATGGAATGCCACACCCATCAGAGAATGAACATATGGGGGATCTGGTGCTGGGTGCTGATGAGGGGCATTCGTTCGGTAATTCCGCCGCCGGAGATGACCTTGTTGTCTCTTTGGATGGCACTCGAGGAACCCACGGATATTTGAGTGATGTGCCCCAAATGGAGACAATCTTTATCGCTTCCGGGCGGGGAATACGTTCGGGCATGGAGCTTGATATCGTTGATAACCGCTCAGTGGCTCCCACAGCAGCCTGGTTACTTGGATTAACTTTGGAGACAGCAGATGGTGAAATACTTGAATCTATTCTGGAGGAATAACAATGAAATTTTTCCACCGGAAGTAGTATTAATTATCCTAAATCCCCAATTGAATAATTGATCATTATGAAAATAAACCGGCTTAAAAAAATCATATTTACCAGTATACCAGCCATAGTATTATGCCTTTTCATACTGAGTCACTCGTCAATCGGGAATCCGACTCCGGGGTCACATTTTATTAGTGAAAAAATTGTCAATGAACCTTCCGCAGATACCATCCGGGTACTCAACTATAATATTCGTTACGGACGTGGAATGGATGATGTATTAGATCTGCGTCGAATTGCTCAAATCATTAAAGATACAGAAGCTGACCTTGTTGCACTTCAGGAAGTAGATGTTGGAGTTGAACGCTCCTTCCAAATTGATTTGATGAAAGTTTTATCCGGTTATACAGGTCTTGAACCCGTTTTTTATAAAAATATCCCTCATCAGGGAGGAGAGTATGGTAATGGAATTCTATCACGTTTTCCGATTTATAGCAGCCGCAATTATCATATTGTGGTTGACGGAGAAGGAGAACAGCGAGGGTTGCTACAGACGGAAATTGTAATAGATGATCTGAAGATTGCTTTTATGAATACACATTTAGATCACCGCCCTGATGATACACAACGATTGATGAGTGTCGAACAAATTATCGATACCAAACGTGCATATAGAGGAATGCCCATCATTGTAACAGGTGATTTTAATGATACACCGGGAAGCCAAACACATTTGAATATGAAAGAGTATTTTACAGATGTATGGGAGCATCATGGTGAAGGTGATGGATATACTTTTAGTTCAATCAATCCAAACAGAAGAATTGATTATGTCTTCTATTCGAATGAACTAACTGTTGAAGGTTCACCACAAATACGTCCCGTTTCAATAGAAGTACTTCAAACGGAAGCTTCGGATCATTTACCTATTTTAGCTATTTTTGTTATCGAAAGATAAGAATGTAAAAAGAACAAATGCATATAGTAAAAAGAATAGACAAACCATTTCCCATAACTAACCCTTCACTTCAAAAGCGGATCTCTATCAAAAGATGCGAAACAGTGGGTACACCGTGGCCGGAAATACAGCAATGTTCGATCTGATGGTGGATATATGGCCGGAGTAAGAGAGTACGTGGAGGGGTAATAACTCATTCCCCTGATAATTTGATATGGTTTCCCATCATCCGGCAAGTGCCGGTAGTCGTCGTAAGGTTTCAGAAGTCATATTCATCTCTTTTATTTTGAATATATTAGAGATAGCATGGATAAAAATCAATGTGATCCCGTATAACCGATGCAACTACACTGGCCTTCAGATACCAAACGTTCAAGTTCCCTGGAATCCATTCGTGTTGAGCAAATTGCACAAATTAAGGTTAGATATATAACTATATTGGATTACATTCCTGTATGGTTATAACTTGTAAGGAATTTAATCCGATATAATTATCATTTGTAATTAAAATTTCACATATAACAATACAATTTTGATTGAGCGAACTCTGCAAGAGAAACTAATGGCAAGGCTTTTCAGGGGCAAAGCCATTCTACTCACCGGGCCACGTCAGGTTGGAAAAACCACACTCATCAAACAAATTTTGAGAACTACAGGTAAAAAGTATCAATTTTTTGATGGTGACGATCCGGTGGTTCGTACACTTCTGGAACAACCCAATACTGAGGAATTGCGTCAGTTACTCGGAGAGTCATACCTGGTTTTTATTGATGAAGCACAACGTATCCCTCATATTGGTCTAACTGCAAAAATTATAAATGACCAATTTCCGGACAAACAACTGATTCTCAGCGGTTCCTCCGCCTTTGAATTGGGCGGGCATATGCAGGAACCATTGACGGGCAGAAAGCGATCCTATGAAATGTTTCCGATTAGCTGGGAAGAATGGCAAAACCATGTCGGTCATATGAAATCGGAACAGGATCTTAAAAATCGACTTGTATTTGGCTTGTATCCGGATATTCATAATCACCCGGAAGAACAGCGCGACAATCTAAAGGAATTGGTGGATAGTTATCTGTACAAAGATGTTTTAAACTACAGTGGTATACGAAAACCGGATGTCATTCAAAAAATGGTACAGGCATTAGCCTATCAGGTTGGTCAGGAGGTTGTCTATAAAGAAGTAGGAGATCTTGTAGGACTGGACCCTAAAACTGTGAGCAGTTACATAGATATCCTTGAAAAAGCGTATGTACTATTTCGACTGCCTTCATTTAGCAGAAATTTGCGCAATGAAATAAAATCCAATACGAAAATTTACTTTTATGATAACGGCGTTCGAAATGCTGTCATTCGGGCATTTCAACCTGTTGACACTCGGCAGGATATTGGTGCACTTTGGGAAAATTTTTTGATAAGTGAACGCCTCAAGCAAATAAAATATACAAAAAAATCGGTACAAACCTTTTTCTGGAGAACCAAACAAAAGCAGGAAGTTGACTATGTAGAATTAGAAAATGGAACTGTATTCGGTTATGAATTCAAATGGAATCCGAATAGAAACATACGTTTCCCGAAAACCTTTACAAAAACCTATAACGCAGAAGTAGCCGGTATAAACCGTAAAAACTTTCGTGAATTTATTATTGAGTCGAAAGAATGATAACATTGAGATGAACGATACATGTGTCCATCACTTGTGTGCAGATAAATGAAAACCATCAACCATGGAGACAGTATTCATTTACGAATTGATCGGCTACATCGCCTCGGTGCTCGTTGCCGTTTCGCTGATGATGAGCAAAATCGTCAGGCTCCGAATTATCAACACACTCGGGGCGATAACTTTTATCATCTATGGGATTCTGATCGATTCCATGCCGGTCGCCGGGGTGAATGCGTTTATAGTGGCCGTCAATGTCTACTACCTGACAAAAATCTATACGACAAAAGAGTACTTCAAGCTGCTTCGCGTTTCACCTTCTGATGAATACCTGGGCTATTTCCTTGAATTTTACCGGGATGCGATATCGGATGTTCAGCCGGCATTTTCATATCAGCCGCAGGAAAGCGACCTGAACCTGATGGTTCTCCGCAATATGATTCCGGCAGGAGTACTCATCGGGAAAAAAGACGAAAATGCCCCCCATATCCTGAACGTCGAACTCGACTTTGTAATCCCGCAATACAGGGATTTTAAAATCGGCAACTACCTGTATCACGACAAACGGGATATTTTCCAGGATCTGGGAATCAGGACCATCCGGGCAAGGTTGGGGAATGACAGTCATCAACGGTATCTGGAAGAGATGGGATTTCAGCCGGAGGACGGAGATGGGGAGTGGTACCGGCTTAATCTGTAGATGTATGAAAATAGAAGTCAGGAGTCAGAAGTCAGAAATCAGAATGTTGATGTTAGGAGTTCAGAATTCTGATTCCTGATTCCTGACTTCTTCTAAATTTTCGATACATTATAGTAATTTACGAACAACCATTGCACCATTTAAACCCTTAACAAAGCCCCCTATGCCCGAAGTAAGAGGAACGATCCTGGATGTGAATAACCGGCGGTTTTATAATGGCGCCGTGATTGTGAAGGACGGCCGCATCGAAAAAATTGAAGAGACTGATGATGTGCCGCGCCAGTTTATCATGCCCGGCTTCGTTGATTCACACATCCACATCGAAAGCTCCATGATGGTCCCTTCCGAGTTTGCCCGCCTGGCCGTGCGCCACGGTACGGTTGCTACCGTCTCGGACCCCCACGAAATTGCCAATGTATGCGGAAAAGAGGGTGTGGAATTTATGATCGAAAACGGGAAGAAAGTGCCGCTAAAATTCTATTTTGGCACCCCTTCCTGCGTTCCCGCCACACCGTTTGAGACGGCCGGGGCGGCCCTTACCGTGGAAGATATCGAGGAGCTGCTAGACCGCGAGGAGATTCTCTACCTCTCGGAAATGATGAACTGGCCGGGCGTACTCAACAGGGACGACGAGGTGATGGCAAAGATCAAGGCTGCGCTCGACAGGGGAAAGCCGGTGGATGGCCACGCACCCGGGCTGAAAGGTGAGAAGGCCGCCAGGTATGCATCGGCCGGCATCACAACCGATCATGAGTGCTATACAAAGGAGGAAGCAATCGATAAATTGAAGAACGGAATGCTGATTGCTATCCGGGAAGGCAGTGCGGCGAAGAATTTTAATGCTTTGCTGCCCCTGCTTGGCGACTATCCCGGAAAGATCATGTTCTGTTCGGATGATTTACATCCGGATGACCTGGTCAGAAGCCACATGAATGAACTGGCCGCCCGTACCCTGACGCGAGGGCATGAACTTTTTGATCTGCTTTATGCATACTGCATTCTCCCGATTGAACACTATGGACTGGACGTGGGCCGCCTGCGCCCCGGCGATCCGGCCGATTTTATCGTCGTAGATGACCCGGAAACCATGTTCGTGCTGCAAACCTGGATCGACGGCGTATGTGTATTCGAAAAAAACGAAGTTCTGATTCCGAGAGAAAAGATCAAACCGATCAACAACTTTACATCATACATGACCGATCCCGGGGATTTTTCAGTCGAAGCCGGCAAGGAGAAGCACCCGGTTATTGTAGCGAGAGATGGCGAAATCGTTACCGGAAAGGAATGGGTAAAACTGCCGGAAAAAGATGGAAAGGTGCTGGCCGACCCGTCCCGGGATATCCTGAAAGTGGCGGTCGTCAATCGTTATGAGAAAGCGAAACCGTCGTCCGGGTTCATCAAAAATTTTGGTATCAAAGACGGGGCGATCGCATCTTCCGTTGCCCACGACTCGCACAACATCATCGCAGTGGGCAGCTCCGACCAGCATATCAGTGATGTGGTAAACCTGGTGATGGAGAATAAAGGGGGAATAGCAGCGGTCCGCCCTGACGAGAAAGAGATTCTACCGCTGCCGGTTGGGGGAATCATGAGCGACCGTCCGGGCGTGGAAGTGGCCCAGGCTTATGAAAAGATGAGCTTTATGGCCCGGGATATGGGCAGCAACCTGCAAGCCCCCTTTATGCTGATTTCATTCATGGCCCTGCTGGTCATCCCCAGCCTGAAAATCAGTGACAAAGGGATGTTCGACGGTGAAACCTTCGAATTTGTGGATTGATGTAAGCCGGCCGGCCTGTAATAAATGATCTCAACGACCTTTGATAACGCGACACTTGGCTCCTTGCTGCAATCCTGTCTGAAAAGAAATCCTTCCCTCCCTGGTATTCTGCCTGACAGGGAATCAGTCTGTTTTATAAACTCAGCCTTTGATACAAACAGAGTATCGGTTCAGCCTATATTACAAACTATGTATCGGTGATGGGTTCGTCTATCCCTCCGTTGTAAGATCCAGCACTTTCTCAAGCAGGCTGTCTACAATTTCGTCCAGGTCTGATGCATCCGTATCCAATTTTAACGTGGCATACTCGGACTCCTCATAAGGGGCGTCGTAGCCAGTCAGCCCTTTGATTTCACCCTTTTTGGCTTTTCCATACAAACCTTTGGGATCCCGGTTCTGGGCCGTTTCGGGTTTGCAATGCACATGGATTTCAACAAACCGGCTATCGGGGAATAGATCACGGACAGCTTTGCGGTCTTCCCGGTACGGGGATACAAAGGAGCAGAGCACGATATTGCCCTGTTCAAAGAACAGCCGGGCTACTTCTCCCACCCGCCTGATGTTTTCGGTGCGGTCTTCCTGGCTGAACCCGAGGTCACCGTTCAGGCCGTGGCGCACCTGGTCGCCGTCGAGCAAAATGGTCTGCTTGCCCCGGTCCCATAACTTCTTCTCCACCGCTCTTGCAATGGTGCTCTTGCCTGCTCCGGAAATGCCGCTGAACCAAAGTACAGTCGCCTTGTGGCCGTTACGCTTTTCACGCTCCTCACGCGGGATGTTCCAGGGCTCCCAGGTGACGTTGGGGGAGATGGGTTTTTTGCCTGCATCCCCGGACACCCCCCGGGATCCGGCTTTGCCGGATCCGTCCCCCCTCGAGGGGGGATGGGACTCTGCTCCGAGTTCATCGCTACTACCCGTCCCGCGTTCTCCGCTCTCTAGACCTTGCTCTCCGCTATTTCCCGTTCCACGTTCTACGTTCTCTTCAGATCGTTTTGTGGTCTTTGCTTTCGGGTCATGGGTGCTCGACTGGGTTGAGCCGGAGCGGATCATCCCGGCCCCTACCGTTACATTGGAAGAGGGATCGATGATGACAAAGCTCCCTGTGGCCTGGTTGATTTTGTAGGAATCGAAAAACAATGGCTCTGACGTTTTGAGCCTGGCCCGGCCGATTTCATTGAGTTGCAATGTGTCGGTATCCTCGCGGTGGAGCGAATCGACGTTTATACGATAGATCAGCTGATCCACAAACACCCGGGTGGTCCGGGAAGTGTGACGGATGATATAAGGTTTATTTTGCTTCAACTCCTCCTCGTTCATCCAGCAGAGAAAGGCTTCAAACTCATTCCCAATGTTGGGGCGGTTGTTCTTGCGGACGATCATGTCTCCGCGGCTGATATCGATCTCATCATCAAGCGTGAGGGTGACCGAATCGCCGGGATAGGCCTCCTCCAGGTTTCCGTCGGCCGTGACCACTTCTTTCACGCGGCTACTGATGCCTGACGGCAGGGCGACTATCTCTTCTCCCGGACGAATTCGGCCGGAGGCAATGCGACCCGAAAACCCGCGGAAGTTCTGATTGGGACGAATGACATACTGCACCGGCAGGCGAAAATCGATGACATTGTGGGAGGCGTTGACTTTAACATTCTCGAGAAAATGAAGCAGCGTGGTCCCTTTGTACCAGGGCATGTTATCCCCTTTTTCCACCACATTATCACCCTTGAGTGCCGATATCGGTATATAGGTGATATCATCGACATCGAGTTTTCTTGAAAATTGCCGGAATTCCTTTACGATTTTGTCATACACATCCTGGTCGTAATCAACCAGGTCCATCTTGTTGATGGCTACCACCATGTGAGGAATCTGTAAAAGCGATGAGATAAAAGCATGGCGTTTCGACTGGGTAAGAACCCCCTTGCTGGCATCGACCAGGATCACTGCCAGTTCGGCCGTCGATGCGCCGGTTACCATGTTCCGGGTGTACTGGATATGGCCGGGTGTGTCGGCAATGATGAACTTGCGTTTGGGTGTTGCAAAATAACGGTATGCAACATCGATCGTAATCTTTTGCTCGCGTTCGGCTTTCAGCCCGTCAGTAAGCAGAGCCAGGTTCACATCATCTTCCCCGCTGCTCAGGCTCGTTTGTTCGATCGCTTCCATCTGGTCCTCAAAGATCGATTTGGAATCGTATAAAAGTTTGCCGATCAGGGTGCTTTTCCCGTCATCCACACTGCCTGCCGTGGTGAAACGGAGCAGGTCCATGTCGAGGTATTTGTTGTCGTTGCCGTTGTTTGTACTCATTGCTTATAATTATTATTTGTTAGAAATCAGAATTCAGGAGTCAGAATTCAGAATTCAGTATGTTGGATTCGAGGGTGCGGGGTACGTGGAGCCGGGAGCGATGTCCGGGCGACCCCGATCCTCGCTCCATGCTCCTTGGTCCCTGTACCTTGTTCCTTACAACTAAAAATACCCCTCCCTTTTCCGGTCTTCCATGGCCGCTTCGGAGCGTTTGTCGTCGTGACGGTTGCCCCGTTCGGTGATTCGCGCTGCAGCCACCTCCTGAATCACCTCCTCCAGGTTGGCGGCTTCGGAAAGCACGGCGCCCGTACAGGTGGAATCGCCAATGGTTCTGAACCGGACCGTTTTCTCCACCGGTTTTTCATCCGGGTAGCGGGTAATATCATCCGATTCGGCCAGCCAGATTCCCCGGCGGTTGAAGACCCGGCGTTTGTGTGCGAAATACAATTCGGGCACCGGAATCTCATCTTTAGCGATATACTGCCAGACATCCATCTCCGTCCAGTTGTTCAGTGGAAATACACGGAAATGTTCCCCCGGGTTCATCCGCCCGTTAAACAGGTTCCAGAGTTCCGGGCGCTGATTTTTCGGATCCCACTGGCCATAGATATCACGGTGTGAAAAACAGCGTTCCTTGGCCCGTGCCTTCTCTTCATCGCGGCGGCCTCCGCCTATGGCGCAGTCTGTTCCATGTTTTTTTAAGGTCTCGAGCAGAGTCACGGTTTGAAGCCCGTTCCTGCTGGCCTCAGGACCCGTCTCCTCTTTTACCTCGCCTTTTTTGATACTCTCCTCCACACTTCCCACGATCAGCTGCACGCCGGTGCGTTCCACGAGCTGATCGCGAAATTCAATGGTTTCCGGAAAGTTGTGGCCGGTATCGATATGCATCAGCGGAAACGGAATTTTTGCCGGGTAAAATGCTTTTTCGGCCAGGTGTACCATAACGATTGAATCTTTTCCACCCGAGAAGAGCAGCGCCGGACGGTCAAATTGGGCCGCCACTTCTCTTAAAATGTATATCGACTCGTCTTCGAGATGTTTGATATGGGTATGTTTAGCCATAAATCAGTTTCGTTTATTTTATTGTATTACCCCCGGGCAAAGCCGGCAGGGGTATCAGTCTGAGTGTCTGAATGTTTGAGAAAATTTTGAGTATCTGAGTATCTGAGTATCGTTTGTATCTGTTGTCCATTTCCGAAGTACCCCCGAAGGGTCCCCGAAGAATCCCCGAAGAGTCGGGGCAGGCGGGACAGGCCGGATTTCCCCGACAAAAGTCTGGCGGAAAACATGAAAGCTGCGCCCAACCCTGAGGGCCGAAGAATTATATCGTTGTTATTTAAAGCCATAAAAGTGAAACCATGATGACCGTCACCGTCATTACGATGAGGGTAACCGGAATACCGGCCTTGACGTAATCGGTAAATTTATATCCGCCGGCACCCATAACCATCAGGTTGGTATGATAGCCGAAAGGCGTTAAGAAACTGGCAGAGGCCGCCATTGCTACAGTCACCGATACGGCATGGGGGTCCATGCCCATTTCATAAGCAGCGGAAATGGCAAGCGGAATCATCAGTACAGCGGCGGCATTGTTCGTAATACATTCAGTCAGTACATTTGTTGTAATGTAGATAGCTGCAATCACGGCAATAAAGCCGAAGGCGGAGGTCATATCAAGCATAAGCGAACTGCCGAGATAGGCAAGTCCGGACGTATCCATAGCCTGGCCAACACCGATTGCCGCGGCAATAATCAACAGGATGGATGGATTCAAGGCGCTGATAAACTGACGCGGGTGCACGCAGCCTGTTAAAACGATCAGGATGGCAGCAGCAAATGCGGTGATGACAATCGGCGCCCAGCCCACCGCGGCAATCCCGATCATCAGTACCAGTATCAACATGACCAGCGGAGCTTTCTCGCTCACCGGCAGATTGCGATGCCCTTTTTCTGCAACCAGGTAAAAATCCTCTTTCGTACCATTCCAGCGCCTGTCAAAACCGGGTTTGGCTTCAATCAGCAAAAGATCTCCGGATTGGATCGGAATATTGCCCAACGCACCCCGCAGAACCTCATCGTGCCTCTGGATTCCGACAACCACTCCATGATAACGATCCCGGAATTCCGACTCTTTCAGCGTTCTTCCGACCAGTGGTGAAGATTCCGAGACGACGGCTTCAAACAGGGAGATATCCCCTTCCGGTTTATCATCCAGCACGGGTACAGGGTGCCTGAGACCTTTTCCCGCCGTGAGTTCATCGACATGCTTCATCTCACCGATAAACGTAAGCAGATCACCGGCCTGAAGGACCGTGTCAGGGCCGATCGGGCCGATATAACGCCCATCCCGGTGTTTATGGATCAAAAAAGCATTACCCAAAGCACGAAGCCCGGCCTCCTCAACCGTCCGGTTGATCAATTCCGAATCGGCAGGGACTTCAAGATCGAACTGGTAGCTTCTGTCAGAATCATCATCCCTATTTGTAATTTTATACTCAGGTAGTATGCGATGGCCAATAACAATAAAATAGATCAACACAAGCAGGGCAGCAGGTAAACCGATCCAGGTCAGCTCAAAAAAAGCAAGCGGTTCATAGCCTCTTTGCACCAGCATGCCCGAGACGATCAGGTTGGTGGAGGTACCGATCAGGGTAATCGTTCCGCCGATGATCGCCGCATAGGAAAGCGGAATCAGGTATTTGGAAACCGGCCGGCCCGTTTTTTCAGCCCATTTCTGAACCTGGGGGGTCAGCATCGCTACAATGGGTGTGTTATTTAAAAAAGCAGACATTAATGCCGTTGACCCCATCAGCCGTAACATGACAGCGGATTCCCTGATCTTTCCGGGAAGCAGGATTTTTTCCACAAATCCCAATGCCCGGGTATTCTGAACACCTGCCGCTACGACAAACAAGGCGCCCACCGTTATCACCGCTTCGTTGGCAAACCCGGAAAAAGCCTGGGCCGGGGTCACAATTCCTGCTATTAAAAGAATGCCGAGTGCAGACAGAAAGACGAATTCCGGCCGGATACGGTTACGCACCAGCGATACCAGGATTCCTCCGATGACCAGCAAAGTAAACCAGGCTTGCCAATCGACTGCCATTTCCATGTGTTATCTGCTATAATTTGAAAAAGATGGAATCTGACTGCAAAAACATTATTTGCAAATTAGCACTGTTCCACCAAAAATTTCTGTTAATTGTTCATTACTACCTGCAATTTGGCTTTCGGTCATTCATCGTCTGATTCAGAATCTGTATAAACTTTCCACAGCTCAGCTGCTGAATATGCCATATATGCCATGACTTGTTACATTTTCGTTTTTTGATTGCTGATAGGTTTGCGTCTGCCGGACCACATCAATTCCGATGATTCCCGCGGCACTCCGGAGGGCTTCTTCCAGCTGATCTTGCCTGAAGTGATCCAGGACATCCGAATCAATCAGCTGATACCACAATGTTTTTCTAATCTCGAATTCGGGATAATAAGCAGCCATCGGGTCGCGGAGCTGCTGCATAAATTCCAGAAACGGGGCGTACTCGTGGCCGAATTCTTTCTCAAATTTCTGCCGCAGCCGGACGGCCAGTGTCGGGGCTGCACCACTGGTTGACACCGAGATTGTCAGGTGTCCCCGCTTGACCAGGGAGCCGAACGTGAAGGTACAGTGAGGGATGTCGTCCATCACGTTGACCAGGATGCCTTCCTCTTCGGCTTCCCGGAAAACTCGTTCGTTGATGTTTCCGTGAAATTCAGCCACAATGACCAAAAAAGCACCTTTCAGGTCGCCTTCGCGATAATCACGGGGAATCCAGTGCAGCTTCTCTTCCTTCGCCAGCGTTTCCAGTGGCTTCGTCACGGAACGGCTGATCAGCGTAATCCTGGCATCACATTCCAGCAACTCGTTCGCCTTGCGTTCCGCTTCATGGTCACCGCCTATAAGAACGGTTTTCTTTTCGTTTAACCTGTTCAGGTAAATGGGATATACTTTCATCAATCAATCTTATTTCTGTGAATTGGATTCTGCTTTTTCCTCCAGGGTGGGAAAATGAATACCGCATTCGGTTTTTTCGACACCCTGCCAGCGGCCATTGCGTTCATCCCCATTCACCACCGGACTGGTGCAGGGAATACAACCGATGCTGGGATATCCATCATCATGCAGCGGATTGTACGGAAGGTTGTTTTCATGAATATAATCCCAGATAGCAT
>SKRC01000239.1 GCA_007118695.1 Balneolaceae bacterium
ATGGCTGCCTTTGCGCATTCCTTTTTCCATAACGCGCAAAATACCACTATTTAGATTTTTCGAAACACTAAAGTGCTGCACTAAAAGTGCAGGGTTTTAACCCCTCTTTGGGACCAATAAAGTGCGCTCTCATCAATGCGCTAAACCGGTTTACCGGCTGCGATAAAACTGAGTTGCCATAGACGTTAAACACCTCACCAGGATGCAGGGTAAAATTGTATTCTTCCAGCAGGTGCGTTAACTGTTCGGCGCTAAGATGGTACCTGGTGACTTGTTCTCCCCTGGCAGAATCTGATGAATAGGTTAGATAAAACTCTACGTTATGCAGAACCTCATGAAGGGCTAGATCCACAATCCACCATTTGGTCGCCGCATGTTCGGCGTTCATGACTAAAATCAGGGCTTTTGCGTAGCGTGGCCAACTGTCATAGTCCAGCTCGAATAGCTGGTCTTTCAGGGTATGGATTTTTTGATATCGATGTTCATCAAACCATGTGTTTTTATCGTCAAACAGGCCATGGATAAGGTCGATAGCTTTTAGCAACCTGTCGCCGGGGCCACCCTTGTTGCAGGGCTGGGCCATGCTGTCGTAGCCGGGAATGATCTGCTCGCCAATGAGCGTGGGCGCCATGGAAAACGACGGATCCCGTATTTGCTTGTAATTATAAGCAGGCGAATCTACGAAAAAGAATGTTGTTGAAGTAATTCAATATCTTGTATATTCAGATTCTAATTTTAAATAGTTCTTTCACACACTGATTCTATGGGGAATTTCATGGAATGAAGGCCACTAAAAAGGACACTAAATGTGTTGTTTTTGGCCACTAAAAGTACGAAATGCCACACTTTTGAAATCTTCCTTATAGCTCATAAAACGTTGAGGTTCAAAGGGTTAATCATTTTGCCCGGGTGGCGGAATTGGTAGACGCGCCGGATTCAAAATCCGGTGGTAGCGATACCGTGCCGGTTCGAGTCCGGCCCCGGGTACTGGCAAAGATGCAGATTCTAAGTGGCGGGGCGAGAAGCCTGTCCCGCCGAGCGAAGCGATGGGAGATGATCCCGACAGTACCTGTCGGGAGAATCGGGAAGTCCGGCCCCGGGTACTGTAGTAGTCGTGAGATTTGAATCGTGAGAAAGTGAGGGAGTAATATCCTATATCCGGTTCCCTGTTCCCTGTTTCTGCATACTGCAACCTGTATCTTGTATCTCTGTAAAAATACTAATAGCCGGAAATTTATTGAGTGCGTTAAAGAGATACATATCGCTTTTCTGAATCTTGTATCTCAATTAAAAAGCATCCAAACAGTTATAACAGAAACATACCAGAAACACTATCCATCCCTGATTTAGTTTATTCACTTAAGCGACAAACTATGCTGAATTCAGACAGGCCAAAGTTTCAATGGCCAGAGAATAGAGAAAAGCATAAACCTTGCCGGTGAAAGTTTTAATGCTTCCCTGTGTGTAAGGAAGGAACTTTCACCGGCGAATGTTAAAGGTTAAAAGAAATAAACCTGGTTATCTTTGGTTTTTGTAAAGACGCCGATGGCAGGATGGATACCCAGTATATATGGATCTTCTGTATAGCCGGCGTACTGGAATTCACCCGACAGGTTAGCTCCGGCTATACGACGGGGCAGGCTGGTGGCTCTGACCATATTGGGCATCTCCTGAACGTCAACTTCATAGAGACCCTGGTTGGTAGCCATGATCGATGATGTGTGATTAAACGCAATAGAGTTAATATGCAGCACATCATCTTCAAGCTCGTCAAAGTGAGTCATATCACCCCAAATGTTGAATTGATACACTGTATTTCCGATGGTTACCAGGAACAGATCCTCCGAGTTCGGTATCGTTTCGAGGTGATCGGCTTTTCCGAGTTTATTCACGTCCTCCATCATCTCAACATCCATCAAAACACCCGGTTTTTCAATGATATCCGGGCTTAACTGTCCGATCACAACCTGCTGATCACGGGTTAAGCCTAACATGCGGTCACCTACAACAAGGATGTTGTAAATATGTATTTCCTCATCGTTCAACCGTACACGATTGGCCAGGTAATGCGCTTCTTTATCGACCGAAGCAATGATATCCCAGTGATCCCGCTTGACGGCAATATCTATATAGGAGCGTACACGGTTTTCTTTGTCCATGGAAGAACCGATTCTATCCAGCAGGCTATAGAATTTTGCGTCTTTATACATTTTTTTTACCTGCTTTTCATCACCGACAAGACTTACCTGGAACAGGTTGCTTCCAATCATCCGAATGGATCTGAAATAAATGTCAGCGTTTGATTCCAAACCTTCCAGTGAATTCACTCTGCCGAGCAGTGGCTGTGTAAAGAATCCCTGATACATAAATTTGCCCCCTTTGTTATATAGGGAGATGCTTCTGACTGCACCGTTGATGTCACGCATATCCATTTCATCGTGAATATCACAGGTTTGTACTCGTATGCGATTGATGTGATTTGTCTTTTTCATGACGGCCTCCTCATTTCGATGTTAATCCAATCTTGTTAATTGCTGCTCAAGTATCGATCACAAGGATGAAAAAAGACTTAAGACCCCAACGCTTTTTTTGCAGGAAAGCACTCTGAATTACGTTTACAAACAGGAAAATGTCTGCAGAAGAGCTTGTTAAAAGATAGTGTTTTCTCCCTGCTTTTTCAATATAGTACCCCGCTGTCAAGAAAAATAACCAAAGTATTTTTCTGATTAATCAATTATCAAGCCCTGCTGCTTTCAGGCCAATACAGCCGTGCATTCACTCCCTCTTTGTTCATTGTGTGTCAGTGGTTAGATTGTTAGAAGTTTAACTATTTTTGACACACTTTCTGAACTGTCTATCTGCAAGTGGTATCCTAACGTTTCTATTCTATGGAAGGCCTGCCAATCAAAAAGCTAAAGCACACTGTACGACAATCCTGTTCCCTGTTCCCTGTTCCTGTATCCTGTATCTCAATTAAAAACATCCAAACAGTTATAACAGAAACACACATTAAACGCACTCCAACACACCAATTCAACGATTCAACGATTCAACCGCATCCACTTCTTCCCGGAGCGTGCCGCGCAACTGCATCAGATGTTCGGCCATTCGGCTGCGTACGGTTTCGATCAGCTCGTCGGCCTGGCCTTCGCTCATCCCTTCCGTTGGAATCGGGTCCAGAATGTATAATCTGGCATGCACATTCGGCTTGAATACCCAGTCGTTTTTCGGCAGGCACCCGTGCGTGCCGTCAATGACCAGCGGTAATACGGGAACCTGCTCGCGGATGGCCAATTCAAACGCCCCTTTGGCAAAACGGTATAGCCGCCCGTCTCTCGAGCGCGTTCCCTCCGGGAAAAATATTACCGAAGTCCTGTTACGAAGGTAGAAAATGCACTTTTTAAAGGTCGATACTTTCTGAGAGCGGGCATCCCGGTCAACCGGAATATCGCCGGCCAGTTTCATCATCCATCCTAAAATGGGTATCTCGAAAAGCTCGCGTTTGGCCACCCATTTCATCTCCCAGGGTAAATTCGAAATCACCGGAATGTCGGCATTCGACAGATGGTTGCTCACAATCACATACGGCTCCCGGTCATTGAGCGAGGTATTGCCTTCGATCGTAATTTTCCAAAACGGATTGATTCTCGATATCGCCTTGCCAAGCCTGCGAAACAGATAACCGGTCCTGTACCGGGTTTTATCCCAATCAAAAAGGCGAACCAGAGCCAGCAGGGGAAGCCATACAAGAATAATTATGGATACGCCTGCCCAGATTAGCAGTGACTTGATCCGCTGCATCCGATTTTAGTCTCGTTTAAACTTCGGAATGACACTTTTTATGATGCCCCAAATTCCTTTTGCCGGCTTGCGTACTTTCCGGCTTCGCTCTCGCGCTTTGGCGACAGTTGGTGGAATAACGACCGGCCGCCTGGTCTCGGCTTTCGCCTCCCGTTGCTGCTTCTGATCGTCACCGCCACTCTTCTTATGCCGGCCTGAACCCTTGTCCGAACGGCTGCGGTCACTACTGCCAGATTCCACGGCTGCAGCTTTTTTACCGGAACTTCCGTTGCCTCCACGCTGGCTGCCCTTTTTCCCCGATGGCTGCTCGCGGGTTTTGTTCTGTTGATTGTTGCGGGTAGAACCGCTTTTCTGTTTCTTGCCGGACCTTGATGAATCCTTCTTTTTCTCCTGCTCCTTCTTTCCGGAAGTTTTGCTGCGGCCGTTGGATGCGGATTTCTTTTTTCCGGACTGTTTTTGCTCCTTATTGTCCGATTTGGCCGATGAGTCGTCCTTCTTTTTGCCATCAGACTCTTTCTTATCCCAATAAAAATCAGTGGACTCATCGAACGACTCCGGAAGACGTATCTTCTTGAGTTTATTGCCTTTGATTTTATCAATATCCGCAAAAGAGCGATTGTCCCGTTGCGTGACAAATGTTATGGCAATCCCGGATTTGTCATATCGCCCCGTACGCCCGATGCGGTGCACGTAGTCGTCGGCGCTTCGCGGCACATCGTAGTTGATGATCAGCGAAACATCTTTGATATCAATGCCCCGGGCAATCACATTAGTAGCCACAATGACCGGAATCTGCCCGTTTTTAAATGCATTCAACGCCTTGTTTCGCTCATCCTGACTCCTGTCGCCGTGTATACTGCCTGCCTTAATGCCTTCTTTTTTCAGCAGACGCTGCAGCTCGTCGGTCCCCTTCTTGGTTGAGGTAAAAATGATGCAAGAGTCCCAGTCAATGGTTTTAAAGATTTGTTTGGTCAGATGTATTTTCTGATTGCTCTTCAACAGATATGCCCGCTGTTCAACCGACTGTACCGGTTTGGACCTGTCAATTTCGATAATCTCCGGATTCTTCATGATCGAGCCAGCCAGCCTCTCAATCTCCTTGGGCATCGTTGCCGAAAACAGCAGTGTCTGTCTCTGCTGCGGCATCCAGCTGATGATTTTTTTGATGTCGGGAAGAAAACCCATATCGAGCATGCGGTCGGCTTCATCCAGGATAAGGTAATCGACGGTGGTAAAATCGATATTTACAATTTTGTTCTGGTCAATAAACCGCCCCGGGGTTGCCACAATAATATCGACCCCCGCGTTCAGGGCTTTCGCCTGTGCGGAAAAATCACTTCCCCCGATTACCGTTGCCGAGGAGATCCCCGTATGGTAGCCAATGGCAAAAATCTGTTCATCGATCTGCTGGGCCAGTTCCCGGGTTGGCGTGAGTATAACGGCTTTAATCCCGTCTCTTTTCCCCCTCAAAATGCGATCGACGATTGGAATAACAAAGGCACCGGTTTTCCCGGTCCCGGTTTGTGCCGTACCGATGATGTCTTTGCCTTCCAGGATATGCGGGATGGATTTCGCCTGGACAGGGGTGGTTTCTAAAAAATTTATATCTTTTAAGCCAGACTGCAGCTCATCTGTAAGATTCAGTTCAGTGAATTTCAAAAGTTTCTTCTTTATTAATTAATAAATCTGTCATGGTTTTTTAAATATCCCTGTAATATACAAATATCCTGTGACAAATTAGATACAGATTCGGTTTCCTGCCTTCCAAAATTTGAATCAGCTAAACCTATATTGTTTATGAGAATTGCAGGTCAGCCTTTTTCTGCATTTTAAAAAGTGATAACTTGCAGTCTTGATAAAAAAATGAAAATCATAATTTAATTTACCCTATGAAATCCACATTATTTTCAACCATCCTCCTGTTTGCTTTGGTTTTACTCCTGGCTGCCAGCTGCCAGGAAGGCGAGAACCTTGGAGGAGACGCCGAGTACAGAACCAATCTCGATTCCGTCAGTTACAGTCTCGGGTATTTTTACGGCAGCTCAATGGCCGATGAAGGCATCGATGATTTTAATTACAGAAACTTTGTTGCCGGTTTCAGAAAAGCTATGGAGGATCAGGAACCCGACCTGGATCAAATGGAGATGCAACTTGCTCTTCAGACCTTTCAGACGGAACTCCAACAGAGATTGGATGCCGATCGCGAGACAAGTGCAAGCGCCAATATTGAAGAAGGAAACAGGTTTCTTGCAGAAAATGCGGAACGCGACGATGTGGTGGTTACCGACAGCGGCCTTCAATACCGCGTGATCGAAGAAGGTGATGGCGCAAGCCCATCCCAGGATTCAGAAGTACGCGTTCACTACCGTGGAACACTGATCAGCGGTGAAGAATTCGACAGTTCTTATGAACGAGGTCAACCTGCAGAATTTCCACTTAACCGGGTGATCACCGGGTGGACCGAAGGTCTGCAGTTGATGCAGGAAGGGGCCACATATGAGTTTTTCATCCCTTCCGAACTCGGGTATGGCAACAATCCCCCGCCGGGAAGCCCGATTCAGCCGGGTTCCGTGCTGATCTTTGAAGTAGAACTGATTTCTGTACTGGACTGATCCATATTACTGAACTGATTCTATATTGCGTTTGCCAGTCCGTCCACTCGCAGGAATGGAGCATTGCCTGTAACGTTGAAGGTCAGGTTATCGGCCCGCCTGCCAATGGCAGATAATTCTTTATGTCACCATCACAGGACTGGATTTTTCCCACTGCATCGAAGCATGGAATGTTTCTGCGTTCTCGCAAAGGACATGTTACTACTTCCACCATGCAGAAAAACGTGGCACGATCCGGTTTGATGAAACATGTAAAGCCTCTGAATCGGCTCTGAAGAATTTCGGAGGCTGAACCAGGGGCTTTTTATGATTTAAAAGAAGGCGTTGGAGTTCATTTGCCCTTCAATGCTGAACGGGTATCTTTATCCACCGGTCATAAATCGATATGTACACTCGTTAATGTAGACAGTAGCACCTGTTGGTCCTTTAACGATCATGACACTTATTAATAATCGGCCGTATACTTGCAGTTTGCTATTAGGCCGGCTGTAATAAAACCGGCAATCATTGCCG
>SKRC01000031.1 GCA_007118695.1 Balneolaceae bacterium
AGAGCGCTCCCACATACTCATCGCCTCAGAATCGCCGATTATTCGTCCGTTTCCAGGATTGATACTGAGTGATCGGCCTATTTTCTGTGCAATATTTCCCAGATGAAGAGCATGTACACTAATCTGACCCTCGTCGATGGGCGAATTCAATTTTTCGGCCTGGCGAATAGCCATCGCAAAATTATGAGCATGGAAATCGGTAAGGCCTCCGCCTCCAATGATGCCTTGCTGATCAGGCTCTTCGCTGCGCTCCACACTTTTTATCTCTTCATTATCCAGGTTAAATGCTTTATAGCCGTTTCTGTCCATCATAATGGTACCTTTTGTTCCATGGATGACAGAACCACGACCTTTGCCCCAAAAGCCAAATCCGTTGGTACTTCGTCCTTCCCAGTTAATGGTTTTTCCGTCTGCAAAATCGAAAGACACATTTTGAGTATCGTAGAATTCCCAGTCATCATTGAAGTGATACCGGCCGCCATTTGATGAAACTCGTTTCGGATGATCCACTCCAAGTGCCCAGCGACAAATATCATATTCATGGGTTCCGTTGTTCAGCAGCTCACCTGTTCCCCATTTCCAGAACCAGTGCCAGTTGTAATGAATGATATTGTCGCGATATGGAGTTCTCGGTGCAGGTCCCTGCCAGAGTTCATAATCGAGCCAATCGGGTACCGGAGTAATTTTTCCGTTTCCGATCGAATCTCTGGTGTTCGCATAAAAGGCTTTCGCATAATAAACATCCCCGATCAGGCCATCCTTGATGTCCTGCATTGCCTGGATTGACTCGGTTGATGAGCGTTGCTGATTGCCCATTTGGACGACTCTATTATATCGTTTCTGTGCCTGAACGATCAATTCTCCCTCCCTGGGGTTATGGCTTCCCGGCTTCTCAACATAAACGTGTTTTCCTGCCTTCATAGCCATAATTGAAGCCGGTGCATGCCAGTGATCCGGAGCTCCGATCACGAGTGCGTCGATATCGGGATCTTCCAAAGCTCTTCTGAAATCGGTTCCATTCGTTGGCACTCTGCCTTGAATCTCACCGACTGTATCGCAGATCTCATCCAAAGGCCTGCGGTCAACATCAAAAATGGATTTGACTTCAGTTCCGTTTACCCTGGCGAATGACTGGGCAAGTGCACTTGCACGCCCCCGGCCGCCCATTATGGCAACCACTACTTTTTCATTTGGAGCGTTTGTGCCCCTTGCAAACGTAAATGGTCCTGAAAGTCCAATTGCAGCCCCGGTCATAGCGGTTGTTTTGATAAAATTCCGGCGATTCATATTTGACATGGCAATTCCTGTATGTAAACTTGAATAACTAATTGATTGTAAAACTTCAGGTTGATCAGCAAAAGGCTGATTATGGTAAATTCAGTTACCTGTCACCAATTCCTGGAAAATGGTATTACTCAAAAGAAATTCTGAGAAATTAAAACAACGATAATTGAATCCGTTCTGCTTGCTCCAGCAGGTTTGATTAACTGTGATTAAACCCTCCAAACCTGATATTCCTTCATTCAAACTGCCCCGAGACACAGCCACCGGAAATCAATTTTATTTCATTTAGAATAAATTATCCAACCCAGTGGACCGGGAATCTAAACAACCTTCGATTAAATAAGCTCGTCAGGACGTTTAGCATGCGGTTTCAGGCTTGTCAAATCAGCAATTCTGACCGGTTTTCCGGAGGCAGCACTTTTTCTGGCAGCAATCCCTGCAAGTACAGACATCACTCCGTCGCGTGTACCTGCCGACTGATGAAGGGGATCGGCCATATCAGGGTCTTTGAACAACTTGTCCA
The DNA here is from genome assembly GCA_007118695.1 of Balneolaceae bacterium. Lineage (GTDB taxonomy): Bacteria > Bacteroidota > Rhodothermia > Balneolales > Balneolaceae > SKRC01. Next base: position 1,808 of record SKRC01000031.1, read on the forward strand.
GCATGATCGGGTCGCCTCCCCAATGGCCGCCTTCGGTGAAGTCAACCGTTATTTTTCGAGGTTCCCTGCCAAGTGGTGTGTAAATCCATTCCTGATGGCCATCAGGCCCCGACCAGCCACCTTCCCGTCCTTCCAGCCTGCCTTTCGTGCCGTTAAAAGCAATCCAGTACCCGGAATGATCCGTATCGGATGTAAGCGAATAATTCAAAAATGCATTGTTGGCATATTTGATCAGTGCCGAATGCTTGTCATGCGAATCGATATTGTGGCGGAATACGCAGTTGTCGCGAATGTACCCGTCATAGTGTTCATTATCGGCATACATTTGCCTCAAATGGTCGTTTGCATTGATATCCCAGTAGTAGTCACAATTATCTGCATGCGGACAATTTCGGCAGTTGGTTGATCTGAACGGCCCATTTGATCCGAATATTTCCAGGGCGTCGTGGGCATAAACCTCAACCGGGTCTGAATCCAGAAACCAGTTGATCATATCGAAATGGTGGGTATTTTTATGTACCCAGAGTGTCCCGCCGCGCTGGCTCTCACCGTGCCACCGCTGCATATATCTCATCTGATGAGCATGGCTTATATTCCAATGGAAATCAACGGTGCGGATGTCACCAATCGCACCATCCATCAGCAGCTCTTTCACTTTGGCCCTGTGTGGAGGATAGCGGTAGTTAAAAGTGACGTAGATGTCATTGTCATATTTTTTATCGGCATCGATGATCTGCTGGCATTTGTCCTCATCGATAGTAAGAGGTTTTTCACAAACCACATCTACTCCATGCTGCAATCCGGCAATGATACAATTGTGATGTTCCCAGTCCCAGGTTGTCACCACAAGCCGATCGGGGTTTGTTTTTTCAAGCATCTCATCCAGGTTGGAAAATGTTGGACATCCTGCACCGACATAGCTATCTGCGTACCTTAACCTGCCCGGATTGGTATCGCAAATACCGACCAAATCCAAATGATCTCCATAATTTCTCACCAATGTCCTTCCATACATACCGACACCACGAACCCCCATTCCAACAACGGCCACCTTCATCTTACCGCTCGATTTGCGTTTTTTTGATTTGGCGGAGGCTTTAGACATAACCGGGCCGGCGATCAATGAGCCACCCAGCGCCGCACCAGTTGTTTCAATAAATCGTCTTCGGCTAAAGTTGTTTTTCGTCATAGCAATTACCTTAATTTTAACTTTCAGTTTTAAGTATCTTCAATAAATACCCATTCCGGAACATTTAAAGCCATTCCTGTTTTAAGTTACCGGTTACTTCCCGCTTATTAATGTATTGGATAATTTGTTAAAAGACAATTTTTTCGGTGGATGTTCATCGAACATAACCCCGGATTATCTATCACACAAATAATTATACACTAATCCACAATTCATTCACTCTGCCTGGCCACCATATCGCTGGCCCACTGCTCACTGTTTCCTGACAGTTACACCCGGCGGGTATGCATATTCCTGCCACATGCGATCGATTGCCTCCGGATCCGGCTCACCATCATAAGTTATATAGCGGTAGTTTACCACATAGGGTGAACCCGGCTCTATTATCATTTCGCCAAGCTGTGTCGGAGCATAGTTAAAAAACGGTTCATTGGGATGAATCCGGACAGTTTGCGGATGACGGAAATTGGAAGGGTGGCCCAAAATCGAGATGCCGGCTAATTCACCATCACTGTGCCCGCCAATATGAGTCCAGCGCACACGGGATCCATGACCGTCACGCCCCAGGCCTTCGGGCGTTAAAAACGTGCCGTTTTCCGGATCGTCCCAATCGCCATGACCACGAAAACCAACCCCACCATAACGGTATTCAGGCAATACAAGAGGCTGGGAGGTATTGACTGTCTGAGTCACTTTTAAATCAAAGACATGGAATTTGCCATTTCCAACAGTCGGATACACCTTCACTTCCCACTCTTCATTGAGTGCTATAACCGGAGCAGATGCTGAAAGATCAACAAAATGGTGTTTAGCCCTGAATCCTGCATGTACCGGCCCTTCCCATGCCACCTCAAGAGAATCGGCCTGGTCCACACGGCCTGTATTTGAGTGCACATTCCAGAAATCGGGAGTACGCCCCTGAAAACGGGTTCTGGTCCAGGCAGACCATATACCCGAGTGATGCGGATGCATTGGATTGAGATGGTTGGAAAGAACGACTCCGTTCGGCGACATTACAGGATGAATATAACCACCCCGTTTGTATCGATCATCCAGTTCATCCGGTGGCGAATTATAACCATGATAATAACTGATCACATCATTGCCATTAGCCCTGAATGTGACGGTATTCGCATCAAGCGATTTGGTTACATTGGAACTCACGGCAACCTGTGCCATATCAACCCGATACGTGCGGGAATTCCCGGCTGACAATTCATCGAGTATAAACCATCCATGGTTATTTTCACCTACCTGCAGATAAACCGACCCGGAAGTTTCACTTGACATGCTGTACACACCGGGCTCAACTGCATCCGGAAAATAAAAAGAGACTATAGATTCATTTCGATCCAAATCCCCGGCTGACACTGTTACGCTATACTGTTGAGCTTCACATAGGCTATTCATTGCAATTAGAAATAAAGCGGTCAATAAAACTGCAACTTTTGACAGGTTCTTATTTATAAGCATGGCAATATCTTTTTTTGATTCTGAAGGTTATAAAGCAATCGGTGTTTACCCGGTTTCACTTCCCTGTGGGATTGTACAAAAAATTTCCGGTCTGCGCTTACAATCTTGGGATTGTAAGCCCGCCATCGACCATGATGACTTCGCCGGTCGAGTAGGGGAAGTCCCCGCGTGCCAACGAGAGGGCCGCCCGGGCCACGTCCTCGGGATAGCCCCAGCGCGGCTGAACCGTCAATCCTTCACCGATCAGCTTGTCATATTTATCGGTCACGGCTGAGGTCATATCGGTTTTGATCACCCCCGGGCGGACTTCATAGACGGGAATTCCGTATTCGGCCAGCCGCACCGCCCAGACCTTACTGTGCATGGCCAGACCGGCTTTCGAAATGCAATAGTCCCCGCGGTTATAGGAGACGACGGTGGCCGATATCGAGCCGATATTGATGATCGTTGCCTCAAACGAATAATGCTTCTGTTTCTGCTCAACCATCCAGTTGGCCAGGGCCTGCGTCAGGAAATAAGGGCCTTTCAGGTTGATGCGTATCATCCGGTCAAAACTTTCCTGGCTTGCCTGCAGCGGGTCCAGCCTTTCCTTCGGAGCCACTCCGGCGTTGTTAACCAGAAGATTCAGCCGGCCGAATTCGGTTTTCAATTTCGTTACAATATGGTCCCGATCCTCTTCTGAGCCGATATCGCCCTGGCAGTAGATCACCTGTGTGCCGGCAGACCTGAGCTCCTCCAGAGCTTCTGTCACAGAGGATTCCGGCCGAACCCCATTGATCGCGACATCATAGCCGTTTTCACAAAGTTTTCGGGCGATAGCAAATCCGATGCCTCTCGAGCCGCCGGTTATCAGTGCAGTTGGGTTCATGGTTGGTTACCCCCAATTCCGTGGAAAAAAGTATAATAGGGTTCCTCCCCGGCAACCCGTGACAGATAGAGAGCCAGCTCCCGCATGTGATAGTCGCCCCACATGCTGGATTCTCCGCAGGGGATCTTTTGGCCTTTCGGGATATAATCCCAGCCGTTGGGCCGGTGATAGACCGAATGCAGTAGCAAGCCCTGATGGTCATCGTCTGTGCTCAGGTAAGGCTCATCCATCAGGGTTTTGGCAACTGTCAATCCCGCTTGCCAGTATTTGTCACCCTTTTTCTTTTCACCTTTCGAGGTCAGGTAGCGGCCCAGCCGCAGCAGCCCCTGGGCTCCGATGGCTGCGGCAGAGCTGTCAACCGGTTCATATTCATTGTATGGATCGGCAACTGACGATCTATAATCGCCCAGTTTATGAAGGTCAGGAGCGCCGGTATCCCAATAAGGAATCCCGTCCGAGGAGGTGTTGTCGATATAAAAATCACAGGTCGCTTCCGCTGCTTTCAGCATCATCTGCTCGATCTCTTCGCGGCCTCCAAACGGTTCCAGTTCGCCATCGGGCAGGGTTCCCAGGAATTCAAGCTGCTCCGGGTAGCCGCACATGGCCCAGGAAAGCCCGCGGGTCCAGGTTGAAAACGGGGAGTAGCCCTGCTGGGAGTTCGGGCAGCGGAACTGCCCGTCGTTGACATTAAAGACCGCCTCATGCGCCGTTCGCCCGAGCAGGTCGTACGAATCCCGGCCTTCCCCATAATAGATGTTATAGGTGGCCGTCAGCTCCGCGTGCTCGATGAGCCGCCCGAGCAGGGAGATCTGCTCATCATGCTCGCCAAACAGGGAATGGCCGAGACGGTGACTCAGGGCAAGAGCCCGCAGGGTCCGCATCGTATCGACAAACAGCGAGTGCGGTCCATTAAAGGAGTGGATAAAACCGATCCCGTCGGCCGCATACGTCCACCGCGAGGCCTGTACGGCGCCGGTCGATTTCAGGGCCAGTTCATAAAAGTTTTTCTGCCATGGGTCGGGGTCGATTTTGCCCTCTTCCATCAGCCGCAACAGGGAGCCGTACGTACTTACGTTGTTAAAACCGTGATCATGCACGCCAATATGTGTGATATGCGGGGCCATCAGCTGCAGGGTGGCCGTCCGGCCGAGCTCCAGAAATTCCTGTTCCCCGGTGGCATCAAATTGGATGATTTCCCCACCGAACTGAAACCCCTGGGTCCATTCGGTCCAGCCCCGGGTGGTGTACTTGCCGGCTTCGGTAAATACCGGTGATCCTTTCGACGTATCATACTCTCTGCGGATCAGGTGAATTTTCCGGGCCGAATGCTCCCAGACGTTTTCGAGTTGCCGGATCAGATCGTTAACAGTCAGATCGTTGCTGATATTCATATCGGTTGTTGAATTTTTTTTAATGATCTTTGATTATGTAGCGGGATGACAGTTGGAGTCTGATCCATGTTATGTTTGCATGAAAAGGCTAATGTGAAAACTGAAAAGAGAGTAACTCAAAATCCACCGGGTATTTATGTTCATCAACCC
>SKRC01000007.1 GCA_007118695.1 Balneolaceae bacterium
ACCGACATGGTGGTCACACTTCCGGTTCCGATGGTATATCCGATCCCGAATATTCCCGGGCCGACGGAAACGAGAAACAGCCCGATCTTCTTAATTGTTGATTTCAAAGGCTCATCAGTTTAGTCTGCGAATTTCGATATTTCTGAATCGTACTTCATCGCCGTGATCCTGCAAGCCGATATGTCCCTCGGGTACGGTACCGAATGATGGATGACACTCGAATTTCGAATTTCTTACCATCTCGAACCATTCGGGACTCCACCTCGTAAATTCAACCACTTTTTCACCGTTTTGCCAATACTCCATATCTGCTCCCTCGGAGATTATCCTGACGGAGTTCCACTCACCGGGAGGAAGTGTATTTTGCGGATCTGCCGGCAACAGGTCATACAGGGATCCTGATCGCTGAAAATCTTCATTACCGGGGTAAGCTTCATTATCGAGAATCTGCATTTCAGGCCCCGACCAAAAGATGGCCTGCCCGGGCTGCTCGATCACGTGGTGGAAAATACCACTGTTACCGCCTTCACTGATGTTGTATTCAGCCCTGAATTCAAAGTCGCTGTACTTCTCATTTGTGATGATGTCAGTCGTGTTCATCCCCTCTTCGGGCCTGAAGACCAATTCATCACCCTCAATCAGCCATCCATCGGGCAGGCCGTCCATATTGTAACCGCGCCAGTGGTCGATCGATTCACCGTCAAAAAGAATTGTCCACTCTTCATCTGCGGCTTCAACACCATTTCGGTTACTGTTATTGTCTGCCTGACAGCCGGAGAACAGAAGACCAAATATTAGCAGTACATATACATAAAACCTGTTTTCCAATTTGAACTTGTATAAGTAATTTTTCCTTTTCGAATGATACATGGGATCCATTGTTCTTAAATTTTGAAAAATGAACTACCCCGAGGCAGAGCCATCAGGGTATCAATCTGATTTTAGTTTTTAATATTTTCCGACCCAAAGGATCGGGGAATTAAACCACCTTAATATTAAACGGCTTCTTCAAGCACTTCTTTCACCCGCCGGCCAACAATACCCACTTCCTCGGGCTGAAGCATGAAGACGCTAATATCGAGTGAATTTCTTCCGCCGAAAGTTTCAATTGAGGGGTGGCCAAACCGGAGTTTTTCCCTCGCTTCTTCCGGGGTGATCTTTACCCGCTCCTCATCCCACCGGATGCGCAGGTGCGGGACATGGTTGGCAACCGGAGGCACATACTCTTCCGTCTCTACCGACGGTACATTTCGAACAGATCTGTTGATCCGTTCCACCCATTCTTCCCACCGTTTCCAGTCGGCTTCATGATCCCTGGCAAGATAGTGTTCCAGGGCTACCATCATGGCAAGGATCTCCTCTTTATTAACCTTCATACCGCGGCCGATCGTGTCGGCATTTGGATTATGATTCAGTTTTGCAGCTTCAATCAGGTCTTTGCGCCCGAACAGAAGGCCCGCACTCTGCGGCCCGCGGATGGCTTTCCCCCCTGAAAACGTAACCAGATCGAAACCCATCTCAATGTATTTGAACAGGTTTTCAACCGGAGGAACATCAGCCGCCGCATCATTAAACGTTGGAATGTTATGGTGTTTTCCGATCTTTACAAACTCCTCTTTGCTAACACTATGTTCACTGGCCGCATTGTAAAAGAGCATCATGACTGTCCGTTGGTTCACGGCTCGATGCAATTCGTGCGGCCCGTCGACTTCGACCAATTTGATACCCGTGTTGCGAACGGCATGATCATAACTGAAACGATGTGTTCTTTGAATGATCACTTCACGCTGACGTCCTTCAAGGTTTGGAAGATTTCTTATCATTTCCGGATTCTTTCCGGTAATTGCTGCCGCCGTGCCGAGCGTCATACCTGAAGCGGCACCGGCTGTTACCATCGCCGCCTCACAATTGAGCATTTCGGCAATACGTTCACCGACCATATCCTGAAGATCATCCAGGTTGACAAATTGCTGGGAAGCATAATTCAACGCTTCAATCACCTCCGGATGCATCAAAGAGCCCGAAAGCCGGGTGATGGTTCCCCGTGCATTGATAAACGGACGGAGACCGAGTTCTGTAAAGAAATCCCGACTGTAAGACGGCCGCTCCAACCGGGCTCCGGAAGGTTTTCGAATCAATTGGCTGCCTGCCAGCCCGCCTATCAGCGGCATTGTGGCAAGCATCTTTAACATCTTTCGTCTGCTTATCATAGGACCGGTATCTGTTTGGATTTATTTCAATGCTTCAGCGTGCTTGTTTAAATTATTACACTAGTGTAGTTACCGCAAAGATCGATAAGTACGCAAAGGATTATTTATAAATAGTTTAGTTCTCATTTTTGCTCAACTAATTTAGTGGTAGAGACACTAAAGTCTTTGGGTTCGGGACTGATTCCCGGTCCAGCGAGTCGGGATTATTGCTATCACTGTTTGACTGACAAATTTGGGTGTACCTAAACGCCCTACTCACTGACTTCAACGATCATATCGATCTCTACCGCAATATTCCCAGGCAGGGAACTCATACCCACAGATGCACGTGCATGGCTTCCATTCTCCCCGAACAGGTCGACCATCAGGTCTGAGAATCCGTTGATTACCTGTGAATGTTGTGTAAAGGAAGGATGGGCATTCACCATGCCATTCACTTTAACAATGCGTGTGACCTTGTTCAGGTCACCGATTTTCTGTTGCAGGGATGCCAACAGCGAAATACCTGTCAGACGCGCAGCTTCCTGGCCTTCTTCGAGTGTCAGGTCATCCGTACCCAAAGTACCGGTTACCTGACCGCCTTCCGGCCTGTCGGGTCCATGGCCTGAGAGGAATATAAGATTTCCCGAACGTACGGCATAGACGAAATTGGCAACCGGTGGGCCCGGTTCTACCAGCTCGATTCCATGCTCATCCAATCGCTCATACACATCGTGCTCAAGTGCCCGCTGTTCATTTGAATTCTCTTCTGCACATGAGAATACAAAAACCGGAATAAATAATAAAATTAATAAATTTTTCATGATAAAAATAAAGTTAATATTTAATGTTACTGGTTACTTTTAAATTGTCCGTCAAACAAGTGTATATGTTTACATTGCCTTTAAATGACTATCCGGCAGATGTAACAAGCGAGAAGGTCTGCATTACAGACCGCCCATTCATGGCTGTTTGATTCACTTTTCACAGTAAAAGATAAAGCCACTCTTCCGATTTGTTATAGAAACCGGATACTCATTCACCTTTAAAATTCATCTGCCAAGTGTGTAACTCAGAGAAACCTGCCACTTTCATTTGTCAAACAGCTGGCAGTGGTCAGACGAAAATACAAGACTCACATGACGATTGCATGATCTAACGATCAATACCTGATCAATTTAACAGGTCATAGTGAGTGGTCTAATGATATTAGAAAACTCGCCCGGCGACCCCGTTTTCAAAGCTTTTTGCTTTGGTATATAATCCGATCGTCATTAATTGTCATTACCTTCATCATTCCTTCAATTCGACAATCATATCGATTTCAACTGGAATATTGCCCGGCAGGGAACTCATTCCAACAGAAGCCCGTGCATGCCGGCCTCTTTCCCCAAATACATCCACCATCAGATCGGAGAATCCGTTAATTACCTGGGAGTGCTGGGTAAATGAAGGATGGGCTTTCACCATCCCGTTTACTTTTACAATCTGTTTAACCTTATTCAGATCCCCGATCTCATCCTTTAACGAATTCAGTAGTGATATGCCTGTCAGCCGGGCCGCTTCCTGCCCTTCCTCGAGTGTAAGCTCATCTGTCCCCATGGTTCCTGTAACCTGCCCACCATCTGGCTTGTCCGGGCCATGTCCGGCAAGAAAAACAAGATTTCCGGTTCGGACTGCTCTCCTGTAGTTTGCCGTTGGAGGAGTTGGAGCATCCAATACAATACCCAGCTCTTCGAGTCTTTCCTCTATATCATAATCCTGCTCATTGTCACTATCGGAATAAGAATCCTGTGGGCCACATGAAAGGATGAAAAAAGGTACGATAAGTATAGCTATAAATTTATACATAAGATTGCGTGGTTTATTCATATTCACGGTTGTTGATACAAAATCCATTTGAAATTAAGAAATTCATGCTTCATAAAATTCCCGGATTAATCTCAATCTGAATCTTCGGTCTTGTCAGTCTGTTCGGCCATTTCAAAAATTTCATCATTTTCCTCTCCGGTTGCCCTGTCCCGCCACCAATTGGCCAGGAAAGATCCCGAAATATTCATCCAGGGACCGAATACCGCAGGAGCAAGACCCATGGTTGCCGCTCTCCCCATTTCAACAGCAATACCTGAGGCCAGTCCACCATTTTGCATACCCACTTCAAAAGCGATCGTCCGGCTGTCCCGTTTGTTCATCCGGAAAAGGCGGCATCCCCAATAGCCAAAAATATAGCCAGCCGCATTGTGAATGATTGCAGCCAGTATCAACAAGAGTCCAATCGTAAGAAGATGGTCTCGGCCCGCCGCGGTGATAACAGCAATAATGATCACAATGCCTGCCATAGATATGACCGGCATGGCATCATGGAGCCACTGGGCTTTGCCTCTGAAAATCCTGTTGAACAGAAGGCCGGCTGCAATGGGCAGGATAACCATTTTAAATATACTAACCATCATGCTATAAAACTCTATCGGTACAAATTGGCCGGCAAAGGTCTGCATCAGTAACGGTGTCATAACCGGAGCCAACAGTGTTGCTACCGCGGTCAGTGTCACTGATAGAGCCAGATTTCCCTTTGCAAGAAATGCCATTACATTAGATGCGACCCCGCTGGGAGATGAACCGATCAAGACTACTCCTGCTGCAATCTCGGCAGGAAAACCGAACGACAGTGCCAATGTGACCCCCATAAGCGGCATGATTGAAAATTGACAGATCAGCCCGACAAAGACACCCTTGGGCATTTTTACCACACCCACAAAATCCTGGACACTCAGGGCAGTTCCCATGCCGAACATAATCACCTGGATCAGGGGAACGATTAACCCTTCCGTATTATACCCCCTCACCTCTGTAATTAACCAAGGGTAGAACATGGCAACGGATACGGCGGCAAATACCCATATTGTGAATGCAAAACCTTTTAAATGATCAATTCCCCGTACCCCAATGGCTAAAAAAGTAAATATTCCGATTACCGGTATGCCTACCTCACTTCTGTAACCAAGGAATAACATTACGATCACTGCTAAAAGAGATAAACCTGCCAGGCCGAGGAATGACCTGTAAATACCATCTGTATTATTCATTAGTATAATTTTTGTAGCGTATTTTTATAAAACCGGAGAGTTAGCGATTATTTAACTCCGATTCTTGTTGGGAATTATTCCCTGTACTGGTACTTATAAAAAAGGCCATAACCTGAATCCAGTGTCAGCATGGCAGCTATTTACCAGGTTCTTTGCTGTAAAAAGTCCTGCATCTCATCAAGCGGAACTGGCAGTCTGTCCATATGGCCGTCTTCCAGCCAATTCAGAAAATCTTCTTCAATTTCTTCAGTCCATCTCGCATCCACCTGACCGGGGGTATAGACCCGTTGTTGAACTCTTTCATGTACAAATTCATCTCTTAGCTGTACGATTTCGGCAGTAATCACAACCTGTTCAACCAGGTGCGGAGGGATAAAAACAACTCCCATCCGCTTGGCCAGAATTACATCGCCCGGCATAACGGTTACCTTGCCAATACGAACCGGTACATTAATGCCCATCAGCATAACCTCATCCAGAAAAGTAGGATGAAAGCCACGTGCAAAAGCATTGAACCCTTCCAGGTTTGCCAGGGTCTCAACATCCCGAAGGGAACCGTCAAATACGACCCCCGTTCCTGTCCTGGCAAATATGGAATTACCGAGTTTATCCCCGATCATTGTCCCCTGTGCAATTTTTCCGAAATTGTCGGCCAGGTATACATCCCGTTCCTGCAACATATCAATAGGCCAGGAATTCTGAGCCCCGATATGACCGGCTTCCAGCCCCTCTTCAACCAGCCTTTCCTGAATATCAGGGCGCTTCGGCATATACTGAGCTGTAAGAGCTCTCCCTACGATCGGGACGTCATCGTGGATCATCTTCCAACCGGACTCAAACTGGTTGCGATAACCCAGTTCATTCAGTAATTGCCAAACATCTTCCACCTTGATGTTCCTGAGTCGATCCAGCAGATCATCAGATACCATGGGTCGTCCGTCCGGCAGACGTTCACCATCCCATTGGTAGGTATAGTAACGTACATCTTCCCCGGTGGCCACTACCCTGTCTTCAGGAATTGTCTGCTGAGTCTGGGCGCACATGGTTGTGGTCAGTAAAAAAGAGATTAACACAAAAATTACGGATATCCTGCCCATCATATACATCATATTATTTTTGTTAATGGTTATCGCGATTATAAACTATTGAATTTAATTCACAAAGACAGTTCGTTCTATTCTCCCCAACGAGGTGCTGCAATACCGTTCAGGTCGTAAACGACCCGGCCGGCACGAATCGTCAATTCCGTTTCGAGCTTCTCATCCCCGGATATGACATAGCCCCTTGAATCCAAAAATCCGAATTCCCCCTCATGGAGACGGAAAATGGCAATATCTGCTTCAGTCCCCTCACTCAAATGGCCCAGATCCTCCCGTTGGATCGCCCGGGCAGGATTCCACGTAGATGCTTTGATCGCCTCCTGCAGGGGCATTCCCAGGGCCATCATATTGGAGACTACATTGAGCATATTTTTCATACCGTCATTCATACTGCCGGTGTGGAGGTCTGTACTTATTGTATTGGGCCATAACCCCTGCTCGGTAGCAGGAATTGCAAATTCATAAAAGAAGCTTCCACCGCCA
>SKRC01000043.1 GCA_007118695.1 Balneolaceae bacterium
ATTGATAACCGGTAATCGGAAAATCGAATTCTGACTTTAACCTGTTAATTTGAAACAATCTCACCCCGTCCCATGGTGGAAAATCCAAATGAAAGGCACCCAATTCATCATTCGAAATTCCTTATTCAATATTCGATATTCCGTCGTTCGACAAATTCGCCATTTTCATAGATTTCATGGGTAATCAGATTGCCGTCTTCATCCCACATCTTCATATCACCGTGGTAGTTTTTGAACTCATCCAGCTGCACTTTGGCCATCAGCTGACCGTTTTCATACCACTCACGGATCAATCCGGGCAGAAATTCTTCCTGTTTCTGGCCTGATTCGAACCAGGTGGTCATTTCATCGACTTCACCGGTCCTGTCGACTTTACTCCGCTTATTGCCGTTCTGGTAATAGTAAATGATCAGTTTTTGAACCCCTTCTTCGTAGTGGCCTTCCATTTTCAAAGTGCCGTCGTCGTAATAATCGGTTACCTTGCCGGAATAAGGGGCCTTTCCGCTTACTTCATAGAGTTTTCCCTCTTCCAACACAAAGCCGGGAAAAACCTCTTCCACTTCATCCATAAGCTGGCATGAAAGAGCAAACATGCCGAAAAATAATAGTACCGCAGGTAGTGTCTGATATATCTTCATCATCCCTCCTATTTCTTCAAAGATTAGATAATTCTAATAAAACTACCCGTAAAGTGCAAATCCCCTGCTCACTGCTCACTGCCAAACAGCCTACTGTTAACTGATAACTGCTACTGCTACCGCCAACTGACACTGCAAACTGGCTACTGTTAACTTTTCAACTGCCACTGCCTAACTGTTTACTGTTAACTGCAAACTCAGTTTCTTTTAAACTTAAACAGGTTCTCTTCACCTACTTTTTCTATCGCCTGGTTGAGGGCATATTGACTGTCGAAGAGTACAATTGGATTCTCTTCAAGGTCTTTGGTGATGTGTGTTGAATAGCTGCTCTCAAGCGCTTCAAATATCTGCGGATCATTGGGCAGCCATCGCGCCGAATGATAGTTCATAACCTGTTTATTCAGCTCCACGTTATATTCGGCAAGCATGCGGTGTTCAACGACTTCAAACTGCAGGGCACCCACCGTTCCGAGAAGCAATTCATTGCCAACTCCCCGGGGCACTTCGAAGACATGAACCACACCTTCCTCCGAGAGTTGCTTGAGGCCTTCTCTCAACTGTTTACGTTTGAACGGATCTTTGGTAGCCACTTTCATGAAATGTTCCGGGGTAAAGAGCGGGATCACATTAAATTCTACTGCATCCTCACTATAGAGCGTGTTGCCGATCCGGAAAAACCCGGGGCTGAACAACGAAACAATATCTCCGGGATAGGCCTCTTCCATGATGTGCCGCTCATCGCCCATCAGCGTATGCGGGGTCGACATCCTCACCTTTTTCCCGGTTTGCGCATGCGTAACCTCCAAACCGCGCTCAAACTTGCCTGATGTCACCCGCACAAACGCAGCACAATCCCTGTGATCGGGGTTCATATTGGCCTGAAGCTTAAAAATAAACCCGCTGAACGGCTTGTCGAGCAGCCTTTCTTCACCATTGCCGTTCTCGTAGCTTTGTGGTGAAGGTGCAAGCGTTTCAAAATAGCGGAGAAATACATCCAGCCCGAAATTGTGAAGTGCCGAGCCAAAGAACACCGGCGTTACGTCTCCCTTTTGAAACTTCTCCCTGTCCATATTTTCATACATGTCCTCTATCAGCAGAATCTCCTCTTCTAGCTGGGCTTTTTCCACATCAGACATCTGGCATTTTTTAAGGCCCTCTTCCAGGCTAAATACTTCAGCAGCCGCTTTCTTTGCCCCGTGATCGGTCTTCGTATATAAATGGAATTCCCTGCCAATCAAATCATAGATCCCCTGGAATTTTTGCCCGTAGCCTACCGGCCAGCTTGCCGGTACAGCCTCAATGCCCAGCTTGCTTTCAACATTGCTTAAAATCTCCAGCGGTTCCATACCCGGCCGGTCGCACTTGTTCACAAACGTGATAACCGGAACCTGGCGCATCTTGCAGACCTCAAACAGTTTCTCCGTCTGCTCTTCAACCCCTTTGGCAACGTCGATCACCATCAGCCCGGAGTCGGCAGCGACCAGCGTTCGCAGTGTATCTTCCGAAAAATCCTTGTGGCCCGGGGTATCCAGCAGGTTGTATTTGATGCCGTCTTTCTCAAAACGAAGTACGGATGAGGTTACCGATATGCCACGCTCCTTTTCGATGGCCATCCAGTCGGAAGCTGCAAAACGGGAAGCTTTGCGCTGCCTGATAGACCCCGCCTCGTGAATGGCACCTCCGTAGAGAAGAAGTTTTTCGGTAAGCGTCGTTTTACCGGCATCCGGGTGAGAGATGATGGCGAAAGTTCGACGCTTTTGGGCTTCTTTCAGGATAATATTGGTATCTGTGGCGGTCTGTGACATTATTCTTCAAAATTTACACAAACAGATAAAATACGAAGTATTAACTTGGATATCACATTGAAATTGTGCTGAAAAATCGGAGGCGATTGAGTATCAGGCAACGATTACCGGAGAGGCGGGCCAAAAAGTTCGACACAGACATCCACCTGAAAATCCAAAGAAACTGCTGTTGATTTGATTATGCGTTTGATGATCTCTTCAACCTTCGCAGAAAGGGGGCGTATCTGTTCAAAACAATCCCAGCTGTTCGTTTTGCCGGTCGGCCGGCCATTTGGGCATCGGATTCAATTCGATCAGTTTTGCCAGTTCCCGGTGAAAATACCGGGCCAGTGCGGGTGCATACCGGGTATCCGGTGCGTGAATAAAGACATAAGGGTGCAGCCCCTCCCGGATCCAGTCGGCGACAATAATCGACCACTCTTTCAGGTACGCTTCGTTGTTTAACACGTCGTTGGCTCCCACATAGCGGACAAATGGCCGGGAACCGGTCGCATCAAACCGGACTGGTAATTTCGGTTTCTTCTGCTGAGCGTTTTTTACCGACGCATCATCCGTCTTAAGGCTGTGAAGCCGGCGGGTATCAAAAATCACCCGATCGATATTGAGACTCCGCAGCAGGTGAAGCAGCCGGCTTTCCTTCTTCCCTTTATCGTAAAAATCGGGATGCCGGACTTCCAGGGCATAGGCGAAATCCGGGGGTAAATGGTTTAAAACATCTTCGAGTTTGGCAAATTCGTTGAATGAAAACTGCGAGCTGAGCTGGATGTGAAAGGGTCCCACATGTTCCCGGATCGGTTCGAACAATTCAATGAAGGAAAGCACCTCCTCATTCACATCTTTCAGCCGTTTGTAGTGGGTGATGCCCTGCGGAAATTTGAAACAGAATTTGAATCCGTCAGGGACAGCCTCCCCCCATTTTTTTATGGTTGATGGGTCAGGAGCCCGGTAGAAGGTGGTATTGCCCTCCACCGAATTAAAGACTGAGGCGTACTGAGACAAAAACTGGCCGGGCCTGGCATTGTCGGTAAAAAAATTGCCGACCCACTCCTTCAATCCCCACTGTGTAGTGCCGATATGATATTTGACAATGGCCATAAATTTTGAATTTCAATCAATAAACGAATTTTCAGGAACAGATGTAGGCCGGGCTGACTACCCGGGCCACCCATGCCCAAAATGATGACTTAAAAACACACACCCTTTCCCCTGCAACCTGCCACTGCCAACTGGTAACCGCCACTGGCACTGGCACTGGCAACTGCTAATGCTACTGCCAACTGCATACTGATAACTGTTTACTGAAAAACGGAAAACGGAACCGCTTCCAAATTTGGAATACTGCCCGGGAATTATATATTTCTGCGTCTGTCGCTTTAACAAGTCCTGGCGCTAACTAACCTGTTGCTCTCATGCCTTTCAACTGGCTGGACTATTCGGTAATCCTGGCGTACGTCGTATTGATGTTCCTGGCTGGCTGGGCAGCTCACAAGCGCGGACAAGATACACTGGATGATTATTTTGCAGGCGGCAAAGATCTACCCTGGTGGCTGATTGGAGTGTCAATGGTAGCAACAACGTTTGCTGCCGACACTCCTCTCGCCGTCACCGGCATTGTTGCCGCAGAAGGTATCGCCGGTAACTGGATCTGGTGGAACTTCATGTTTTCGGGCCTTTTTACCGTTTTCCTGTACGCCAAACTCTGGAAACGCGCCGATGTGATCACCGATGTCGAGTTTATCTCTATTCGCTATACGGGCAAGCCAGCCCGTATATTACGTGGATTCCGGTCTCTTTACCTGGCTTTCCCCATCAACTGTATCATACTCGGCTGGGTGACTGTAGGTATGGCAAAAGTTCTTACAGTCATTACCGGTGCAAGTCAGTGGGAGATCATCATCCTGCTCTATATTCTGATCGGCATTTACATCGCTATTGCCGGACTTTGGGGAGTTGTCGTCACCGACTTTATCCAGTTTATCATAGCCATGACAGGCTCGATCCTGCTGGCCTGGTATGCGGTTGACAGCATCGGCGGTTTGACGGATATGAAGGATGAACTGGTATCGTTATATGGTCAGGATCCATGGGTACTCTCCCTTAATCCATTTACCAACCCTGAAATAGCACTTGCAACTGCACTTGTATGGGTTGGCATGATGTGGTGGGCATCCTGGTATCCCGGCTCTGAACCCGGCGGAGGGGGGTTTATAGCACAAAGAATGTTTTCTGCCAAAGATGAACACAATGCTGTAGGCGGGACACTCCTGTTCAATGTAGCTCACTTTGCCCTTCGCCCCTGGCCCTGGATTTTGGTTGCTCTGGCTGCCATGATCGCCTATCCGGCACTTGATGATCCTGAAACAGGTTATCCGTTGATGATGCTTGACCTGCTTCCGGCAGGCCTGCTCGGGCTGCTTGTTGTTGCATTCCTGTCAGCGTTTGCCTCCACTGTCTCTACACAACTCAACTGGGGCGCATCATACGTAGTTAACGATTTCTACAAACCTTTTTTAAAACCTGTATCTGAATTTGAAAGTGAAGAAAAAGCCCAGCGACATTACGTTCACGTCTCACGTTGGGCAACCATAGTGATGATGATCTCGGCCATTATCGTTTCGTTGCTCTTTGATACGGTACGTGGAGGCTGGGAAATGATACTGTCGATCGGCGCCGGTACCGGGCTTGTCTATATGCTTCGATGGTTCTGGTGGCGCATCAATGCCTGGAGTGAGATTACAGCCATGACAGCCGCCGCAATCGCAAGTTTATCGGCCGGCACCCTCGGTTACGAAGGCTTTGCCGCACAAATGATCTTCACCCTCATCGTCACAACCATCGTCTGGATCTCAGCCACGTACATGACCAAACCGGATGATGAGGAGGTACTTCAGGCGTTTTATGACCGCGTCAAGCCCGGTGGGCCCGGCTGGGCCCGTTTCCACAGGGTTGGCGACGAAGCCGAATCGCTTTGGGGCGGGGTCGGCATGGTGGTACTAAGCGCCATCTCCATCATCCTCTTCCTCTACGCCATGGGACAGCTGTTTTTTGGATCCATGACAGTTGCTTTTGGGTGCACGATGGTGAGTATTCTCATCCTCTGGTGGGTGGTGAAGAAGCTTGATTGACTCTTACATCGCGTTCCTGCATTATTGACAAACAATGGATCCCCTGAAATTCCCTCTGTGAATTTCAGTATCATCAGCAAATGATCATTCTCGCAGGTGCTGATTATCACGCAGATGCAGTGATGCCGATTAAGCTGATCAACAAAGTAAAACATAAATGAATCCAGGAGCTTGATGCCGGTAACAATTACGGAGCTTGACATAAAGGACATCCGGTTTCCGACCAGCCGGACGCTGGCCGGATCCGATGCGATGAACCCCGACCCGGATTATTCTGCGGCCTACCTGATTCTGAAAACCGACCGGACCGGACTGGAAGGCCACGGCCTGACATTTACCATCGGCCGGGGCAACGAACTCTGCTGCGCGGCCATTAAACTGCTGGCCGAAAAACTTATCGGCCGCAACCTGGAAGAAATAACCGGCGATATGGGAGTCTTTTGGACAGAAATCACCGGCGACAGTCAGCTGCGCTGGCTTGGCCCGGAAAAGGGTGTGATTCACCTTGCCACCGGCGCTGTAGTGAATGCCGTCTGGGACCTTTATGCCAAACAACAGGTAAAACCGCTTTGGCGCCTGTTGAGCGAGATGACTCCGCAAGAACTCGTGCGCTGTATCGACTTCCGCTATATCAGTGATGCCCTCAGCCCCCGGGAAGCCCTGGAAATGCTCAACGATAAATCGCGCGGGAAAAAAGACCGCACAGCAACACTGCTGAAGGAGGGTTATCCGGCCTATACCACCTCGGCCGGCTGGCTCGGTTATTCGGATGAAAAGATCAGAAAACTGTGCCGGGAAGCGATAAAAGATGGGTTCACCCATGTGAAAATGAAAGTCGGATCCAATCTCAACGATGATTTGCGCAGGGCGGAAATCATACGCGGTGAACTAGGCCCCGACAGAACCCTGATGATGGACGCCAATCAGAAATGGGACGTAGAGGAAGCGATCGGCAATATGAAGGTCCTCGCCTATTACAACCCGCTTTGGATTGAGGAACCGACCAGCCCCGACGACGTGCTGGGTCATGCCCGAATAGCCAAAGAGATTGCCCCGGTCAAGGTGGCAACCGGGGAGCATTGTCAGAACCGCGTGATGTTCAAGCAGTTTCTGCAGGCCGGCGCCATGCACTATTGCCAGATCGACAGCTGCCGGGTAGGAGGCGTCAACGAACTGCTTGGCATCCTGTTGATGGCGGCCAAATATGAAATCCCGGTCTGCCCGCATGCCGGCGGGGTCGGTTTGTGCGAGTATGTCCAGCATCTCTCCATGTTCGACTATATCGCCATCACCGGGACGATGCAGGACAGGGTTATTGAATATGTGGACCATCTGCATGAACATTTTCTCCATCCGGTGATCCTCAAAAACGGCTGTTATATGCCTCCGGATCAACCCGGGTATAGTATTGAAATGAAGCCACAATCCCTGGCCGACTACACTTATCCCGAAGGCAGAATCTGGAATAAATAATCCACTAAACTGTGAACGTACGTTTAATATGTAATCATGGCACAAAAAGTCCTTCTTATCAAAAGAGCATATTCCAATCGCCGTCGGGAGGAATTTATGGAGATGTAAAAGAATGCGATGATAATATTGTTGTAACAACCCTCTAAATTTTCCCCGAATACTATGATTATCGATGCCCATCAACACTTCTGGAAATACGATCCGGTCAGGGATGCCTGGATGGATGAGAGCATGCAGGCGATCAGAAAGGATTTCCTGCCGTCAGATCTCAAACCGATTTTTGATCAGCATAATATTGACGGATGTGTCGCAGTACAGGCCGATCAATCGGAAGAGGAAACCCGATTTTTGCTGAACCTGGCCGAACAACACCCGTTTGTAAAAGCCGTAGTTGGCTGGGTTGATTTGCAGGCAGACAATATGGAAGAACGGCTTGAGCATTTCTCCGGTTATAAAAACCTGGTAGGATTCCGTCATATTCTGCAGGCGGAAGATCCTGAAAAAATGCTGGAGCCAAACTTTTTGCGGGGAATAGGTGCTCTGCTGAATTTTGGTTTCACCTTCGATATCCTCATCTATCCGCGACATCTGGATGCGGCCATTGAGCTGGTCAGGCAGTTTACGGAACAAAAATTTGTGGTCGATCATATGGCCAAACCCAATATCAAAAAAGGGGATTTTGATTCGTGGGCTCCAAAATTTGAGGATTTGGCCGGGATGGATAACGTGTGGTGCAAAATTTCCGGGCTGATTACGGAAGCGGACTGGAATTCCTGGAGTCCGGATGAGCTGCGGCCATACCTGGATTTTACGTTCGAGAAATTTGGCACGAAAAGATTATTATACGGGTCGGACTGGCCGGTCTGTCTGCTCGCCGGATCGTACAAACAGGTGTATGAACTTATTGAAGATTACCTTGCAGCTTTTTCTGATGATGAAAAGCGTGATGTAATGGGGGAAAATGCCCTCGAATTTTACGGGATTGATGCAGCGGTTTGAATCCGCCGAAAACGATGGGATGCAAAAAATCTATGGACCCGGCAGGGATCCGGCTGTTGTTGGGAAAACCTGCCACTGATTAAATACCAAAAAATGGATCTGAATATAGAGGACAAGGTGATGATCGTAACCGGTGGCGGAAGGGGTATCGGGGCAGCCATTGTCCGCCGCCTTGCCGCAGAGAAGGCGGTTCCGGTTATTGTAGATCAAAGCAGCGACGACGGGTCCAGGCTCGTTGATGAACTCACGGCCGGCGGAATGCATGCCCACTTGATTGTCCGCAAGCTCGAGACGGCAGAAAGCTGCAATGACACTGTCAGGGAGGTGATCAACCATGCCGGCCGGATTGATGGGCTGTTTAACAATGCAGGGATCAATGATTCTGTGAGCCTTGAAAACGGCAGTCCCAGCCTGTTTCTCGACTCCCTCCAAAACAACCTCCATCACTATTACTTTATGGCCCAGGCCTGCCTGCCGGAATTGAAACAAAGAAAAGGTGTGATCGTCAATATCAGCAGCAAGACAGCTCTTACCGGCCAGGGAAATACCTCCGGTTATGCCGCTTCCAAAGGCGCCCAGCTGGCCCTGACCCGGGAGTGGGCGGTAGAGCTGCTGAAATATGAAATCCGGGTAAATGCCATCGTCCCGGCCGAGGTGATCACACCGCAATACAAAAGCTGGCTTGCCAGGAATTTTGAAAATCCGGAAGAGATCAGAAAAAGCATTGAAGGCCGCATTCCCCTGGCCAACCGGTTTACAAAGCCGGAAGAAATTGCGGATATGGCCGTCTTTCTGGCATCCGCCAGGGCCAGTCATATAACCGGTCAACAGATCCATGTCGACGGGGGATATGTACATCTGGACCGGGCTGTCGAATCGTAACACTGTTTTGAAACTGTGTTGGCATATAATAACATCCATATGGCCGGTTTCTGGTTCCTGCAGACTCCATTGGTTTCCATTGAACAGCAAACAACGTTCATAAATCCGTGAGTGATAAGACCCGAACATTTATATAGATTGGCAATGACTTAATGAAAGAATCCGGGGAAGTTGACGAATGTCGAATCTTTTGCCTTAACCGTGAAATCTACTAACCATTTCCAAATGACCGATACCAAAAATGTATCTTCAGAAAAAACCTCCGGGCTCAGAGCCCCGCTCCTTCCTTTTGTTTTAATCACCAGCCTGTTTTTCATGTGGGGGATGGCCAATAATTTGACCGATACCCTGCTGGCCGCCTTCAGAAGGATCATGAGCATGACGGATTTTGAGACCGCCTGGATTCAGATCGCTTTCTACGGATCCTATTTTTGCCTGGCCCTGCCAGCTGCCATCTTTATCAAACGATTCACCTATCAGTCGGGCGTCCTTCTGGGCCTGGGCATGTATGTTGTCGGAGCCTTGCTCTTTTATCCGGCAAGTATTGCCATGCAATACAGCTTCTTCCTGGCGGCCTTGTTTATCCTGGCCGGAGGCTTGTCGGTTCTGGAAACAGCCTGCAATCCCTATATCATCGCAATGGGGGATCCCAAAACAGCCACCCGGAGATTAAATTTGGCTCAGTCTTTCAACCCGATCGGATCCATTTCCGGGGTTGTGATCAGTAAATTTTTTATTCTCTCCCACCTGGATATTGCCGATGCCGGGGAGCGGGCCGCCATGACCCCCGAACAACTCGGGGCCATTCAGGAGGCTGAACTCTCGGCCGTGATGGGCCCGTATGTAACCATCGGCCTGGCGCTCCTTGTTTTATGGATCATTATCGCCAAAACCAGGATGCCAAAAGCCTCCGATGAGACGGCGACAATCAATTTAAGGCCCAGCCTTCGCAGGCTGCTTAATAATAAAAACTATGTAATGGGAGTGGTGGCGCAATTTTTTTATGTCGGTGCCCAGATCTGTGTCTGGTCGTTCACCATTCAGTATGTGATGGGGGAGCTGGGGGTAAGGGAAGCCGCCGCTTCCAACTACTACATTGCTGCCCTGGTTATTTTTACCATTTTCAGGTTTATCAATACGTTCTTGATGAAATATTTCAGGCCCGAAAACCTGCTGATCCTGTCAGCCCTGCTAGGAGCTTTTTCCACATTTTTAGTGATTACAGGTGGCGGGTATGCGGGCGTATATGCATTGGTGGCGATTTCCGGTTTCATGTCGCTGATGTTTCCCACCATTTTCGGACTCGCATCCAAGGGGCTGGGCATGGATACCAAAATCGGCAGCTCCGGGCTGATTATGGCCATCGGGGGCGGGGCCGTGCTGCCACCGCTGCAGGGTCTGCTTTCTGATATGACCGGCAGTATCGGCATATCCTTCTGGGTGCCCCTGATTTGTTTTCTTATCATTGCCGGCTATGGCCTCATCAGCAAAAAACATAACAACGTGAATGCATGATCCACTCAACTCTACACCCCGGATCTATGAACCTGGCACACTTGCCTGTTTCTTAAAAAACCGGCCGTGAACGAACTGTGCGATGAAAAATGGACACGCACCTTTTTTGGCTTTAACCCGCATTTCTCACCAAGCTCATTTTTTGTACGCGAAGCGAAATTTACCCTCAGCAAGGCGAAGCTAAAATAGCAGCGGAAACATACCTCTGAGTATGTTGAGCACGCTATTTTAGCTTTAACGCAGCTGAGGGGAATAGTTCGCCGGAAAACACTCTGTTATTTTTTTGAAGCCTAAAATATTGATCCAACTTATTACTTTATAATAGGTTATATCAATTTCAACAAAATAGTTGGTACTGAGAAATGCGGGTTAATGAACCGCCGCCGGTTAATTCCAGTCAGATCCGGGTACAAATTTATTGCCGGTAAATGCATTTTGGCAGCCGGAAACACATTTTTTTTGGTCATTAAAGCGTAAAATTTACAAATTCCATATGGAGTGAATACAATTCATATACAATTTACTATCACAGGCCATGAAACGATACTGTTTGACCATCGACCTGGTAGACGACCCTGAACTGATTGAGGAATATGAAAAACATCACAAAGAGGTCTGGCCGGAAGTTGAAAAGAGTTTTCATGACTCGGGAATTCTCAATATGGAGATCTACCGGACGGAAAACCGGCTTTTTATGATTCTGGATGTCGGTGACGACTTCAGTTTTGATAAAAAAGAAGAGATGGACAGCAACAATCCTATTGTCCGGGAGTGGGAGGAGTTGATGTGGAAATACCAGCAGGCGCTTCCCGGATCGCTGCCGAGTGAAAAATGGCGGCTGATGAAGAAGATTTATTCGATCGATACATCTTTTTAAATATAAATACAAGAAAATTCTCCCCTTGCCTGTCACGATTTCTCGGGAAGGGGAGATAATTAAAGTGCGTTCAGCACTTTAATTTGAGGGGTGTTCGGGGAGTGATTGAACAGATGAATAACGAATAGCGAATTTTGGACAAGGACCGGGGAGGCATCAACATTCCACTACTCAGTACTCTCTTGTCAATACTCTCTACTCAATACTCAATACTCATCTACTCACCGCTCCAGCATTCGCCGGTTGGCCGCAATGACACTCTTGGAGCGATCTTTCAGCAATTCAACCGAACTGAGCAGTAGTGCCTCATCAGATGGAAAGGGGACTGTATCCCGGTCCAGGTGGGAGGCTGTCTCTTCCGACAACGCCCTTTCATCCCCGATGGCAACCGCTGTATGATGCTTGAAGACATTCTCGACCGACATATTATCTGTGCGGACAAGCTGGTCGGTACGCAAGTCGAAGAAATCGATAGAGCCGCTCACCAGTGCACTTTTACTTTGAACGGTTTCCACCACCTGGGCTGAAACGGTGACCATGTTGGATTCCTTGATGTCGTTTCCAAGCGAATCCCGGACTGCATTGCCTCTTGAGTCCCGTTTTACCTGCTCGCCATCCTTTACCTCCTTCGTTTCCTCAAACCGGTTGACTTCCATCCGTTCCGGAGAGATCGATATGCCTTTTATGTTCAGAACCACATAGAAATCATAAACCTGATTCGGATCATCATAGGTATCGAAATTGAGCCAGTCGGTATTGAGTTCTTTCAATGCAATCCTTCTCATTTCGGCTTCAAACTGATCCGGGAGGATTTTGTCGGAATTGTTTTCAACCTGGAATAACACATTGTTGGTTCCGGTGTTAATCGATTCATGGATTTTATCATCAACCTCCAGAAAGCCCGGATAGATCTCCTGTACTCTCCGGAATTCGGCATAAGCCTGCCTGGCACTGATACGATCACCCCGACTCAGTAATTCCACACCCCGTTCGTATGAGACCGAAGCGGCTTCGCTTTTCGCTTCAACAATTTTCTCATTGTAGTTGATGAAATCGAATTGCCCGCGAATTTGCGATGGCAGCCTCCGGACCACATTCTGACGGCTGTTAAGCTTCTCATAGAGATGCAGGATTTCAACCCAATTGTCATCGCGGCCTTCGAGCTGTAAATACTCTATCCGGTCATTGTCGAATGTGTTTGCCAGGTAGAAGGCCTCTTTTAACACCTCGAATTCTTTCGAGTCGTTCGGACTTCTTTGAAGCTTTTCAGCAGCCCTGTCTATAGCCCTGTCGTATTGCCCCCGCTGGAGGAGTTTCTCTGAAGAAGTACAGGAAACACTAAAACCTGCCAGCAGTACCACGAAGATGATATTCCTTATGGAGTAACTGTTTACCATTGTCCCGATTTATTAATTATTAGCAAGTATTCTGTATCAGATATTTTATAGATGGAAATAGTATTAAAAAGTTTCATAACATGGAAAGAATTCTGTAAAATCTAATCTTAGTACAGTAACTGTAAATATTACAATTTCAATAACTTGCAGATTTAAACTTTCCATTTTTTCAGTATTGGCATCACATCATCATGCGAAGAAGCCATCCGGATTCTAACCGATTTGCAGCCAACAGCTCCCCTGCCCCGCATTTCGCTTCGCGGGGAAAAAATGATCGCTTCGCGGGGAAAAAATGATCGCTTCGCGGGGAAAACATGAGTCCCGACCGCCGTCGGGATACAAAAAATGAGTCCCGGCTGCCGTCGGGAGGGGAAACATAAGCCCCGAAGTGCCCATATTTGAACGTGTAGTGAAATATTCCACTCAGCTGCGTTAAAGCTAAAATGTCGTGTTCAACGTCCCGACAGCTGTACGGAACATTTCCACTGCTAATTAAGCTTTGCCTTGCTGAGGGAAAATTTCGCTTCGCGTACAAAAAATGAGCTTGGTGAAGAATGCGGGGTAAAAACCCTGGATTGATAAGGGAAATGGTACCAATCCAAATTTATTAGCTCAATTGCATTTCTTGTTAAAATTATTTCGGTATTTACGCAATTCACTCTCAAAAATGTTGATGCTTTAAAAAATTCTCCCGCCATACCCCTTGATTTAACAGGCAATTCTGAAAATCAACACGAATTAAAAAGCGCTTTTCCATATTGTATTTAATTATTTATGATAAAAATTTTCATTGCTTAAAATTATATTGACATATCGGTGAATATCCTTTGATATTAAGTCGAGCAAAATGCGAATCACTAACCATGAACCAAACGCCTCTTCTTTATGAAACCAATCGTCAAAACTTCAATTTTACTCTTCAGCCTGGGGTTGTTTGCTGCTTTTGTTGCATTCAATGCAAATTCGGTTACCGCAGAAAGCATAACTGCGGCTGAAGTTGTTACAGTATCCGAGTCGGAGGCAGCAGCCGCGCAAGGCACCTATACGACTATGGAAGAATTTGAGGCCTCACCAGGCTATACCAAATTCATGATCGACAATCTTTGGATTTTGATCGCTGCCTTCCTGGTCTTGCTGATGCACCTTGGATTTGCATCGGTGGAAAGCGGGCTGACCCAGGCCAAGAATTCGGTCAATGTTATCTATAAGAATGTATTTATTCTTTGTACGGGAATTCTAACCTACGCATTTGTCGGATTTCAAATCATGTATCCCGGCGATTTCAACGGGATTTTCGGGTTTGGAGGCTTTGGCATCGGCTTTGATGCATCCGATCCGGTCGGTATGCTCACGCCGGCCTATGGCGAAGACATGACCATCTGGAGTGATTTTATATTCCAGGCCATGTTTGCCGCCACAGCTGCTACCATCGTATCCGGTTGTGTGACCGGAAGGGTCAAACTTCCTGCTTTTATGATTTTTGGAGCCATACTTGTCGCCATCTGCTATCCGATGACCGGAAGCTGGGTTTGGGGTGGCGGATGGCTGGACGGCCTTGGATTTTATGATTTTGCCGGGTCTACACTGGTGCACGGTGTAGGTGGGGCAGCCGGCCTGGCCTGTGTCCTGCTTCTCGGGGCGCGAAAAGGCAAATACGAAGATGGAAAAATCAATACGATTCCCGGCCACAGTATTCCACTGGCAACGATCGGTGTGTTTCTGCTCTGGATCGGATGGTTTGGATTCAACGGCGGCTCTGTTTTGAGCGCCAATCCGGCTGAAGTATCCTTTGTCTTTGTAACGACCGCACTGGCCGCCTGCGCAGGCGCCCTTGCCGCCATGATCACTACCCAGTTTGTTATGAAAAGCCTGGATGCCTCCATGGCTCTGAATGGTATACTTGCCGGCCTGGTAGGCGTCACAGCCGGAGCCGATATTGTTTCACCCATGAGCGCTGTAGTAATAGGCGCGGCAGCTGGTGTTATTGTAGTTTTCGCTATCAATTTCTTCGACAAAATGAAGATTGATGATCCGGTTGGAGCGATCTCTGTCCATGGGGTCTGCGGCATCTGGGGAACACTGGCCGTTGGCATCTTCGTGCCGGGAATGAGTTTCTGGATTCAACTCCTTGGAACGACTGTAGTCCTCGCTACCACTTTCATATTCACCCTGGCAGTCTTTGGCTTGATTAAAGCCGTCATTGGAGTCCGGGTATCCGACCAGGTCGAGTACGACGGCCTCGATATCTCGGAACACGGAAGCAGTGCCTATCCATACTTTGCCGGTATCAACCTTACAGCAAAAGCTTCTGCTAAATCTTGATCCAAATCTTCCCCAATGGACGTGTCTGCGGCAAAAAGCTCAAACACGTCCATAATTAAATCCATTTAAATTACACTTAAAATGGAAACAGTATGAAAACCGATATTTTAAAATCATCACCCTGTCAATTGCAGCCATGTTTTTTACAGCCGGTGAAATCCAGGCGCAGGTAAATCTCAATGTAGATGCCATGAGAAGGTATATATGGCGTGGCGCCGATTTTGGTAATTGACACTTTCCCTGACAAAGTCCCGAGCTCCGGGGCTTGTCCGGATTGTGATACCAATAATTTCCTTTGTTCAAGGGCATACGTCTGTTATATTTGGCAAAAACCGCCATCATGACATGACTGTCAAGCCTTTGTTTTCCATTCTACTTACAACACATGGTCAGCCTGAACAGCTCGAAGCCCTGCTCGATACGCTGCTTGGGTTTGAGCTGACAGACTGTGAAATCATCATTGTCAACGACCATGCCGACCGCACGCATACCAGGGCGCTGCAGTTGTTGCTGGATATGTATCCCAACAACAACACGCAGTATATTGAGCATGATATGGCACATGGACGCTCTCAATCCCTGAATAAAGCACTGGTGCTGTCGAAAGGATCCCTGATCTGGGCACCTTTAAAAGCCGACCGGTTAAATAAAAAATTACTCCTGAACTGCATCAGAAAATTGGCCGATGAACCTGCCTCTTTTTGGGTGCTTGACCGAAATCTTCCGAATAACATACACGACTGGCTGACCGAAGCTGAAGAGGGTACCCTGCCCGATGACAACCGGTTTATTTTTAACCGGTCATTTATCCCGCCGAAGCAGCTTTTTTTCCGGGAAGATCTGCATCATAAACCTGCTGCTGAACTCGCATACCGGGTATTGCAAAATAACTCGTATCAACGAACCGATTCTTTTTTCATTATCGACAAGACAGCTTCCCGGCCGCCAGAGGCTGTGGATGTACAGGAATTTATTTTCACCATGCTGCGGAAAACCGAACTGGATGAGGAACGGCGAATCCTGGTCGACCGATTAAAAAAACTAAACGTCACCGGGGAGGCACAGGAAGAGTACGAACTTTCCAGACTTGATGAAGCCCGGGCATTAATCGACCGTGATCCCCGTGCGGCGTTGGAAACCGTAAACGAGTATCTGAAAAAAAATCCGAATCATTATGAAGCGTCCATATTAAAAGTAACGCTTCTCGAGAAACTCAGAAGGCATGTTGAGGCCTCAGAATTGAAACATACGATTCAAAAACGCCAGGCAGCCCGGAAACAAAGCTCTGCTGCAGATGTTGGCCAGCCAACACTTTTTGCCGCCGACAGTCATACCGATAACACTCCGGCCCGATCTGTCAGAAAAGAACTGGCCTATAGCATCATCATCCCCACTACAGGTGATGGGAAACCCATTCTTGAGCAATGCCTGGTTCGGCTTGACGAGATTTTTACAACCGCCAATGCAGAACTGATTATTATCGATAATGCCAGTATTGACGATACATTCGACTATCTCAGTCAGTTGCAACAGGAACAGTTTCTGAATATTAGAGTGATCAGCAATCCGCAAAATGCAGGGTTGGCCGCATCCATGAACCAGGGAATGGAAGCTGCGAGTGGCAAATACCTGTTGCTGATGCACAATGATCTGTTTTTGCACGACGGTGCCATCGAGGAAATGACAAACCTGCTCGATACGCATCCATACCTGGGCGCCGTTGGCCCTGTTGTTGATCAGTGTGATATAAAAGAGCAGACTTCAGATGCCATCAATGGATCGGGTGAACAATTCATCAAGATGGAGGCGATCGACAGTTGCTGTATGCTCATGAGATCGACTACAGATGTCAGGTTTGATGAGTCCTATGGACTTGCCTTCTATGAAGATGCAGATTTCTGCAAACAACTGGCAGAAAAAGGCTTTTTTGTTGCCGTAGCCGGGAATGCTTCGGCTGAACATTATCACAGGGCCACCACAAACGCTATGGGATTGAACCTGGAGCCTGAGTACCGCTGGAGGAATGCTGATCTCTACAACTCCAGGTGGAAGGAGTCTGCCAGGCTGGACATACCAGCCCAGGGCGATATCATGGAAAGAATATCGGCAATCCCAATGCCGGTAAATCCGCTGAACCCACCGGGCTATTGGCTTGAACAGGTCAATGCCCTGTTTACTGATGAAGTAAGAACGGAGATATTGAAGCAGAAATTTAAGGACCAGGAGTACTTGTCCCTGATCAAGGTTCTCATGGTTGCTGACAAGAGGGATTTTTTACGCCAGATTGAGACCAAAGTTGAACATGCAGAGATTCCGGATTCATTGCTGCAGTCGCTCATCCGGTATTATTACCGGCGCAACATCTATTCCCGGTGCCGGCTTTACCTGGAAAAATCAAATGCCGTGGGCCCTTTTTATGATCTTTACAGGCTGCGAATTTGCGTCACAGAAAAGGAAACCGACAATTCTGTCGAACTGCTCACTAATTTGATGAAACAGTTTCCATGCCATCCTGATCTTTACAGGCTGGCCGGCGAAATTCATCGTCTTGGCGGCAATGAAGGAGAAGCAAAATCATTTCTTGCCCTTGCCAATCAGCTTAACCCTCAGATCGGGAAGGAAGGCGAAGAAGCCTTTGAGATCAAGTATTGAGTGAATTTAAATACTATTTGGATGTAATTCGCAGTATCAAAAGCAAACTCAGAATGGGAGTCAAAATCCGGTCACCCTTTCAGCTCTATCAACTGCAGAAGTGATTGCAGGTCTTTCACTTTTTCCTTTTTGTCTGCTTTCGAATAACTGTGCATAAGATTTCTTACAGAACGGGTCAGTATTTCTCGTTCCGAAGTTTTCTGCAAATGTTCCGGTTTCGGATCAATACCGTTCTTTTTTAAAAAATAATGGCATTGATCGTATGTAACGATCGTCCCCCCATCAAAAGGATCGATAAGTGTTTCCTGGCCTTCCCCTTCATACACCAACATAAAATGAATCGGCATATTGACACCATGAAACGGAATGTCCAGCCGCCGGCCCAGAAAGATAACGATCAGACTGAGTGAAATCGGCAGCCCTTTTCTGCGATCGATGACCCTGTCGAGATAAGCATTCTCGGGGTTATGATAATTTTTTTCATCGCCGCGAAACCGTAAATCCCTGAATACAAATCGCAACAGGGTGCGCATCTTTTCATCGTCAGACATCTTGTACGCAATGTCACTGTAGATTTCCTTTGCAAATCGATCGAGTTTGCGATGGTACTCTTCCGTGCGAAGTGTAGGATTGCCAAACCGAGCCAGCAACAGTGAGGCTTTCTCGAGCCGGTAAAGGTCGTCCACCCCCTCTTCCAGCAGGTCGGAAAAATCCTCGTACAGGGTCCCGAATGTGATTTTGTGAAGGATATCGTTGATGAGCTCCTTTTCAACGTCATCGCTTGTCTGGATCCTGCACTGATCGAGCAGCGGCACAGCATTTTCTCCCAGTTCCCTGAGCCGGTTGTGTACACTGCTTTGAATTTCCGGGTCCGGATCCTCCAGCAGATAAATAAGGGATTCTATTTCATTTTTTGAAGTCATTGCATTTGCCAACTATATCAACATCTCAACCTTCTTTAAACTACAAAGAGAACGGGACATATGATGAATTCATTTTAATTTTTTAATAAGTGGTGTCCCAGGCAGGCCGGATTGCATGCCCGGACAAATCAGAGGATAAACAGGCCGGATATGTGAATTGCAACAAAACCACCTATCCATTGATATTTTAAACCACAAGAAAGTGTATATTTCCTGCCCTGAATTTTCAAATTAACCATCTTGTCATGCAGATCGGAATTCATTCTGAAATCGGACATCTACAAAAGGTTATTGTTCACACACCGGGCCGTGAAATGTCCCTGGTGAATCCGGAATTAAAAGATGAATTATTATTTGACGATATCATCTTCGAGGAGGACGCCCGGCAGGAACATCTCGATATGTTGAAACTGTTTGAGGCAGCTATGCCTGACAATGGCGAAATCATTGAAATCCTGGACCTTGCCAGGGTGGTATTCAATTCTTCAGACGGTCGGGCTTATTTTGTGGAACAGCTTGTGGAAAGTTTGCCGGAAAAAAATATTCACCTCGTAGAAAAGAAATTAAAAAAGCTTTCGGCGGATGAGTTGCTTCAATTTGTAGTGGAAGGAGCCCTTAAACCGGTGACCGATTTCACGCTTTGGCCGCTGCCCAATTTGCTCTTTACCCGCGATTTGGCGGCTGTAGCCGGGAACAATGTTATCGTTTCCAAAGCTGCCAAAAAAGCCCGTACCAGGGAATCGCTTCTGATGAAAACCATTCTGAGGTTCCATCCTCTGTTTGATGAAGTCAGGGAAAATATCATTGAAATCGATCCCCATCAAACCATTGAAGGCGGGGATGTTCTGATCGTCAATGAGAAACTCGTATTGATCGGAATGAGTGAACGAACTTCCTTTACCGGCCTTTTATCCATTTCCGAAAGCCTGTTGAACAGGGGAATTGAGCATGTGGTTGTGGTTGATATTCCCAAGAAACGTTCTTCCATGCATTTGGACACGATTTTCACGTTTGCCGACAAAGATGAATGTATCGTCTTCCCACCGGCTATCGAAGAGCGAACCGACAATGTCGTCGTCTTGAGCCAGTCGGGGGAAACTATCAGGGCCGAAAAAATGCCCACACTTAAACAGACCCTTGAGGAACTGTGTGGTCATCCTTATTCGTTCATCAAATGCGGCGGATCAGATCAAATGGATCAATACAGGGAGCAATGGACAGATGGTGCAAATGTCTTTGCCCTGGCCCCGGGTGTCATTGTCGGTTATGAACGAAATACAAAAACTTTCAATGCCCTGATCGATCACGGATACCGTTACATGAATCAATTTGAATTTATTGAAGAGTATGGCGATAGCCCCTTTAACCCTGAAGTTGAAGGAAAAATAGCAGTGACTTTCCAGGGGCATGAACTTTGCAGAGGCAGAGGCGGTGCCCGGTGTATGACCATGCCGATATTGCGTGATAAACTTAATTAAACACTGAATCGAATTGCCGTACCCCGAACTATCATCACCAACAAAGGACATTACGGTTACGGAAGAAGACCGTAAAAATATAAACAGGCCGGATAAAAAAGCGGTCTTCAAACACTCTCTTCTATTTGTATTAACCTTTATATGTGTTTCATTCACCGGAATTTTATGGGTTGGCCAGTCGGCCAATGCAGATACGATTACCGATATGCTGCCGGAGGGGATTCTGTTTGCAACGGTATTTCTGCTTTTCCTGGCCAGCCATGAATTCGGCCATTATTTTGCTGCCGTTTACCACCGGGTGAGGGTTACACTGCCCTATTTTATTCCGGTTCCTTTTGGCATCGGCACCCTCGGTGCTGTGATCCGGATCAAGGAAAAAATTGAGGACTCCAGGAAGCTTTTCGACATCGGAATTGCCGGGCCCATTGCCGGTTTTGTCATCTCACTGCTTACCCTTCTATATGGGTTCGCCACATTGCCCGGGCCTGAGTTTATCGCAAATTTTGATGGCCACGATGAAGTCATTGCCTATGTAGAACAACACGGGACATGGCCTGATTCACCGCCCGAAGAGACCGAAGGCATGCTCATGGTCATGGGCGACACGATACTGTATTCGTTTATGGCGAGCTTTTTTGATCAAGCCCCACCAATGTGGGAGATGTATCATTTTCCGTTTCTGTTTGCCGGCTGGCTGGGGCTCTTTTTTACTGCATTGAACCTGATGCCGGTGGGCCAGCTCGACGGCGGCCATATACTGTATTCGCTGATCGGGTTTCGAAAACACCGAAAAGTGGCACGTTATGCATTCGGAGGCATAACCGGCCTGGCCGGTATAGAGGCCATTC
>SKRC01000075.1 GCA_007118695.1 Balneolaceae bacterium
CAGTTGCAGTTGCAGTTGCAGTTGCAGTTGCAGTTGCAGTTGCAGTTGCAGTTGCAGTTGGCTATTAATGTAAATTTTTTGATTAATTATAATAATATCAATTATTTATTGAAAATACATCCTACTGTCTCTTAGAAGCTATTTTTTACAGGACACCACACCTCGCCCTCCCGTTCATCCCTGTTCGTTATTCGATATTCGGTGTTCCTTGTTCCTTGTTCCTTGTTCCTTGCCATCAAATTTGTTGGTAAAGCATCCGTGAGATTCTATATTCCATCAGGAAGGAAACTACAAACAAACTATCATACAAGTGATGAAAGATTTTTCAGAGACACTCGGTATAAAGGTGAAGAATAAGGGGACCTCAACCGGCCAGAAGTTTTTGGAAGCCGACACCGGTGAAGCGATCAAAAGTTATACCCCCATCGACGGTACGGAGATCGCATCCGTGACTCTTACAACGAGACAGGAATATGATCAGGTAGTGGAAAAAGCACAGAAAGCCTTTCTAACATGGCGGATGACACCGGCACCGCAACGGGGGGATATCGTCCGGCAGATCGGTGACGAGCTTCGCACATACAAAGAACCGCTGGGAAAGCTGGTCAGCTACGAAAACGGGAAAATTTACCAGGAGGGGCTCGGTGAAGTCCAGGAGATGATTGATATTTGTGATTTTGCCCTCGGTCAATCCCGCATGCTTTACGGGAAAACCATGCATTCCGAACGACCCGAACACCGCATGTACGAACAGTGGCACCCGCTCGGGCCAGTCGGAATCATATCGGCATTCAACTTCCCGGTCGCCGTCTACAGCTGGAACGCCATGATTGCCGCCGTTTGTGGTAATACGATGATCTGGAAAGGCTCGGAAAAGACACCCCTCTGCGGAATTGCCGTACAGAACATCATCGCCAAGGTGCTGAAAAGAAATGATATGCCCGAAGGAATTTTCAACCTGATTACAGGTGCGCGGGATGTTGGTGAGTGGCTGGCGTCTGACGAACGGATTCCGCTAATATCAGCTACCGGATCAATACCAATGGGCCGCCAGGTCGGCCAAACCGTGGCAGCACGACTGGGCAAGACCATCCTGGAGCTTGGCGGCAACAATGCCATCATCATCTCAAAAGATGCGGATATTGAAATGGCTGTACGAGCTACTGTCTTCGGGGCTGTCGGGACGGCCGGACAGCGATGTACCTCCACTCGCAGAATCATCGTGCACGAAGATGTTTACGATCAGATCAAAGACAGGCTCATCAAAATCTACGAGAGCATCACCATCGGCAACCCGCTGGATGAAGGTACTCTGGTCGGGCCGCTCATCGACCAGCATGCGGTGGAAAACATGCAAAAAGCTCTCAAGCAGATCGAAAAGGAAGGTGGTAAGGTTATTTACGGTGGCGAAGTGCTTGAAAATATGGAAGGGCACTATGTGCGGCCGGCAATTGCCGAAGTGGAAAATCATTACGAGATAGTGCAGGAGGAGACCTTCGCCCCGATACTTTATATGATCAAATACAAGGAGCTGAAGGAGGCGCTCGGGTACCATAACGGTGTACGTCAGGGCCTCAGTTCGGCGATGTTCAGCCTGAATGTGAGGGAAGTAGAGCGGTTCCTGAGCCATGAAGGCTCCGATTGCGGTATCGCCAATATCAATATCGGTACAAGCGGGGCCGAAATTGGCGGGGCATTCGGAGGGGAAAAAGAGACCGGCGGTGGACGCGAATCGGGATCCGACTCCTGGAAAGCCTACATGCGCCGGCAGACCAATACCATCAACTGGAGCAATGAGATGCCGCTGGCGCAGGGAATAAAATTCGATGTATAAAATTTAGGCCTGTTTTGCTAAAATGAACTATCCCGGGGCAGAGCCATCGGGGTATCACTATGATTTCAATTTGTCTTTCTTCCCGGTTCAGAGGGTCGGGGAATTGAACTACCGTGGATAAAAACCGCCATATACGCCCGGTGACAGTTGGAAGGGCTCCATCAGAATGAGACAGCTTCTGGCAAAAAGAATAACATCACATCAAGAAATAACAGAAAGCAACGCATATATTCCAGATATTCAATCAAACCAAAGGATAATCATGTTCAGGAAATCTGGTTTACTCATTGCTGCATTTCTATTTTATGCCGGATTCAATCCGGCACCGGCTGAGGCCGAGCCATATGCATCCGGGATCACCGACAAACCCACTATTGTGATCGTCCATGGCGCATGGGGCGGAAGCTGGGCTTTTAAAGAAGTGGAATCGCTGCTTCGCGATAAAGGCTACAACGTTTACAGGCCTTCTCTCACCGGCCAGGGCGAACGGGTTCACCTGGCTTCACCGGAGATAAATCTGAGTACCCATATTGAGGATGTGGTCAATGTATTTCTCTTTGAGGAGCTGGAGGATGTTGTGCTTGTCGGACACAGTTACGGCGGTATGGTCGTAACCGGAGTAGCCGACCGGCTCTACGACCGCATCCGGAGCATGATCTACCTCGATGCATTTGTCCCCCATAACGGGGAAAGCTTGTTCAGCATCCAGGGCGAAGGCGCCTCGGACATTCGGCAAATGGAAGAGAACGGATTCCTGGTCCCTCCCTGGGTACAGGCCGGCCAGCCGCCACCGACAGATGTGCCACACCCGGTAAAAACGTTGTCAGAAAAACTTGAACTCAACAATGAGGCGGCCATCCGGCAGATACCAACCACCTATATCCATGCGGTGGAAGAAGGGGAAAATCCTGAGGATGATGGTTTTGCCGCCCAGGCACAGCGGGCCAGGGACCTGGAATGGCCAGTGTTGATTATCGAATCAGACCACAACCCGCAGTGGTCAGCCCCGGAAAGGCTTGCCGAAATGCTGCATGAAAACTGGAAATAAATCACACGGAAACCAGGCCACTATGCCGGAGTGCCCGATGGCGTATGAGAGCTGCATATTCTCCTCAATGAAACAAGCCGGCCAACGGTAACTCTTTGCCCGGAATAATGAAAAATCGGACCGACTGTCATCCGCATCTTAAACCCATATTTGTCCCTGGAATTCAGATATTTTTGACCGGTGGCAATCTAAGATACCGACAGGGAAAAATTAATCCGTTTTTCCCTGAAGGATATCGTTGATCCTGAAGCTTTCCGGGCCGAATTGAAACAGCAGGTCATAGAGGCAGCACCAGGGCTCAAACCTGTCAAAATGCTGTCGGTACTCCGGGTGGGTAAACACCGGGTCGGTTCGCATGCCGGCCTGCCGCTGATAGTGGCGTGAATCGTGCTCCTGGAAAAGCTTGTCGGCCGACATCTGTGCTGCCAATTGATCCGGGTCGGATGTGTACCCATCCAGATCACCGGCCAAAATCTCTTTATGAAGCTGATCCTCCAGTTCAAGAAACCGGAATAACCGCCTGCGCAGGTTCAAAACAAAAGGTAGCAGGTACTCATAGTTGCGCCCTTCATAAAAATCGGCTGTTATCTCCGGCTCATAAAAATCAAAGTAAAGGCTGTTTCGGTAATTAAATTTCAGCGACCTGAGCAGGGGCGTGATCCAGTCCATCTCCTGGTCGATACGAACCTCATTAATTCGTTTTTTCCGGTCTTCTGTCCGGACCGGAATGTTGATGTACTGCGTGCCTTCCGGTGCCCGGATCAGTGCCCGGTGAACCCTTCCCTTCCGCGACCAGGGCTCCACATCCTGCAACACCACCCGGTCGGCCTGCAGCATGGCCGCCAGATCGTACAGATTCGGGGCAAATGTCGGATGCAAAAGTGCCAAAGTCATCAATGAGAGAATTTATGATTCAGGAAATATATGAATCAGTGATAATCATAACTCACTTTATTGAACAGTCTCCGATATCCTTACAGAATTGATCAATTATTGTCACATACAGAAATCTAATTATTACTCCGTTTTCTGCAAACCGGTACTGTATGCCGCATGTGGTCTTACTAATTTTGTCAGGCCACCAATGGAATCTGCTTTCCATCAGGAAGACATGGCGGCAATTCGTTTCTGATATGAACCCTCCCACTGTTCTATCATCAGTATCATTTGCACAGGGTTATTATTCGATGAAAGAACCATGAGATCGCGGAAAATCTGTCAGACCGGGGATATAGCAGTGAATGTAATCATCTCCCGAACGAGCGTTCATGGATTGACTGGATGGGGGGGGTAGTTTCACCCTCTTCCGGTTTTTTTTCAGGGATGCTCAGCCCGTGATCCTGCCGGGTGGCCTGTTCAATTTCATCGGTAAGCCACATGCCAAGGTTCAGGCTTTGGAGCAAAAAATTCTGCGTCTGTTCGGATATAAGCGCCCGTGCTTCCTGCCGGTTGCCTTCTTCAATCAGCTTACCTTTAAATCTGGCTTCTTCGGTCACACCGACCTTTACCATTGCACCTTCAGGGTGCTCTTGTGCAGGTACAATGTCGATCCAGTGGCTGGACGGTTCATGACCGAAGCCGCCGAGCAGCGTCGAGTTGTCATCGGTCAAATCTCTTCCGACGTAAAATCCGATGCTCTTAGACATAACTTCGGATTGGAGCTGTTTGATTGTCTGTCCTTTGCCGTCTCTTTCAGAATGTGAAGAAGCCTCATTCAAAATTACAACCAATCCGACTAAAGCCACTGCCGACAACAGGATAGAAATAAATAAAGTTAAGCAGGATTTCATAAAGCTGCGATTTGTCAATAAAGAAAGACTGTTATCTGGTTCTGTTTTATAATCGCTTTATTTTAAAGCAACCATAGAGCATACACAATTGCCAGTGCCATTAGCGTCTGGGTCCCGGAACCCGAAACCTTGCCCTATCCCTTCTCAAGCAAAACATCTTCGGGATCTTCACCATAGTAGCGCAAAGCCAAGTACAGGATGATCAGCCCGACAATGATTCCCCAAACCGGGTGCAGCCATTCGAAGGCGGCGGGGAGTTCGCCGACGAAGAGGGCCACAATAGCGACCAGCAGGGCATAGGGAAGCTGGGTATTGACGTGATAATCAAATCACAGGCCGATGACATGGAACTGATTACCGTTGTATCGGAAATTGGAGAGCAATGGTCTCCGAAGACCGCCCCGCCCATCACCGAGCTGACCGTTCCCAGCAGAATGCCGTAGTGCTCGCCGCCGGCAAATCCCACTCCGGCACCCATCGCCACCGCCAGCGGCACGACGACCGGAAAAAGAATGGCCATGGTGCCCCACGAAGTTCCTGTGGAGAAGGCAGTGACCGCAGCAACGAAAAAGACCAGGCCCGGCAGCAACATCATCGGGAGGGTATCTTCCAGAAGAGAGGCCAGGTAGGTACCGGTTCCCACGTCCTGGGTCACCCCGCCCAGGCCCCAGGCCAGAACGAGAATAATCACAGCCATTAACATCGATTGCATACCGCCAACCATGGCCCCCAGCGTATCAGGCACAGAAAGAATCCGCTGAAAGATGACCAGGCCGATCGCAATCGCACAACCGGCAAAGGAGGCCCAAAGCAGGGAAGCAAAAGGATCCGCCTCCCCGATGATGGCAACGATGGATCGCTCGCCCGGATCCAGGGCCGATGCCCCGGTTGAATAGAGCCCGTATAAAGCAACCAGAATTACGGTAAACACCGGAATTCCTGCATTATACCACCGGCGTGGTTTGTTTTCTGCAGGCTGAACGGAGTGCAATTCGGTATCGGCGGCCGGCATGGACCCCGGCCGAAGCACCCCTCCTCCGGATACCGCCCTGCGCTCGGCCTTCAGCATCGGCCCGAAATCACGCCGCATCAAAACAACCATCAGTACAAATGCCAGGGCCAGAATCGGGTAGAACAGGTAGGGAATGGAATGAAGAAAGATCATAAAGGCATTGTCGGCACCGGCCTGGAGCTGCTCAGCCAGGGCCGGGTCTTCGGTCTGAGCGGCAAGGCTTGCCAGGGAACTTTGAATCTGAGTGATTTCAAAGCCGATCCAGGTCGTCAGCACTGCTATTACAGCAAGCGGGGCAGCGGTTGAATCAACCAGATAGGCCAGTTTTTCCCGGGAAATCAGCAGCCGGTCTGTCATGGGCCGCAGTGCATTGCCCCGGATCAGAGTGTTGGCATAGTCATCAAAGAACAGGACAAATGCCGACGCCCAGGTAAACAACTGCCCGCTGAACCTGTTTTTGGCAAATTTTTCCAATACATCCACAACACCGCTTGTGCCCCCTCCGCGCGACATCACCCCGACCATCCCCCCAAGCAGGAGGCTGAAAACCACAATGGCCATATGATCCGGGTCCAGCAGGGCCTCCACCAGGAAATCGAGGGACATGGCGGTGCCGCCAAATGGATCATAACCGGTGATAAACAGCGCCCCGATCCAAATGCCGGCAAAAAGAGAGAGTATCACTTCCCGGGTGACAAGAGCAAAACCGATGGCCACCAATGGCGGAAGCAGGCTGATCCAGGTGCCATAAACACCCGGTCCGTTATCCGCTGTATCCGAAAAGCCAAACAGGTCGAGCCATCCGAAAGCCACCAGAACCAGGAGTGTAAGCAGAGCAGTTAAACCAAATTTTTTCATAAGGGATCTGTTCCGGAAAAAATTTATTGCCGGAAAATAGAAGTATTTCGGTTTAATGCAATGGGATTGAGTAGTGAGTAGTGAGTACGTGTCAATCCCTGATTTAGCTTGACCGTGATTATTGATTGTTAGTTTAGAGAATTGAGAACTTTTGTAAGGTTCGACAGGACCCCTTGAACTTCACACTTTTTGCACTTCTTTAATTTCTTGAACTCCTTGAACTTTTTAATTTCTTGAATTTTCACACTCC
>SKRC01000080.1 GCA_007118695.1 Balneolaceae bacterium
ATTGGATGTGATGTTCCCGTCCACTACAAAAATTGGTGAGTTGGAACCACTGATTGACTGCTCACCCCGGACCCGGATACTGGCACTTGCACCAGGGGAACCTGAATTTGGAGTGATACGTAAACCGGGAGCTCTTCCCTGAAGTGACATTAATGGGTTTGTTGCCGGTACTCTCTCGAAATCAGCGGCATTTACTTGTGTAACGGCCCCGGTTAAATCGACCCTGCGCACGGTTCCATACCCCACAACAACAACCTCATCGAGCTGGCTCAAATCCTGGTCAAGCTCAACGTTGATTTCAGCCTGGTCTCCAACAGTTACTCTCTGTGCTATATAACCAATATAACTAAATACCAGTACGGATTCGGAATCCGGAACCGAAATCGTGTACTCACCGTCAAAATCGGTTACGACACCAATATTGGTGCCTTCAACAATAATATTTACTCCGGGAAGAGATTCTCCGGTTTCAGCATCGATAACCTGACCGGTAACCGTTTCCTGCAGTTCCGATTCTATT
This sequence comes from Balneolaceae bacterium, assembly GCA_007118695.1. Taxonomy (GTDB): domain Bacteria; phylum Bacteroidota; class Rhodothermia; order Balneolales; family Balneolaceae; genus SKRC01. Next base: position 521 of record SKRC01000080.1, read on the forward strand.
TCCTTCTGAGGCCGGATCACCAATGTGTTTCGATTCGGAGCAACGAGATATTCCAGACCGGTTCCATACAGCATCTGGTCCAATACCTCATAAAACGCAGCATTCTCTGCCTTGAGCGAGATCTTATGATTGAGATCTGCGTCCGAGTCGTACGAAAGACCAACCCGTATCTGGCCGGTCAGAGCCTGTAGTGCGGTTGCTAATTCCATCTCTTCAACATTCAAAGACACGGAAAAGTCTCCTTCGTCAAACTTTTTTACATCGATGAACTGGTCAGCACCATCAATATCGAGGAGATGATTCTGACTTAGAGGATCGGTGTTTTGGAACGCATATATGTTACTGGTAAGAGTTCCCAAAATGAAGACTACGGGTAAAATAAGCCGCAACCATTGCCCTGGGAGAACTCCCGTTTTTTTATAGGGAAAGGTAACTTTTTTACTCATGGGTTCATGTATTAATTGTTTGTGTTATGGTTTGAAATAATATAAAAACGGATCTATAGGGATTGTTTATTCGACAGCATGATGTTAGCCTTCATTGAGCATTCAGCCACAAAACCCGCTTGCCATCGGATTCATAATCGAGATGCAGGGAAAAGGCGATGACCGAAAGCGTATTCTCCAGATCATCATTCGGGAAATTTGCCGTAAGCCTTCTGTTTTCAATAGCCTCCTCCTCAAACTCACAGGTCACATCGTAAAACCTGTTGAGCTGAATACAAACCCGGTCCAGAGAGAGTTCATTAAACACAAATTCTCGATTTTTCCAGGCCAGGTAGTTTTCCACACCAAAGTTTTCTGTGGTGATCTGCCTGCTGGCGATATCGAGGAATCCATATTCGCCTTTTTGCAAAATAACCTTTGTGGTTTCACTCTCCCGGCTGTCCCTGAAAGAGACACTTCCCTCCAGAACCGCAACTTCTATTTGCCCGGCTTCCGGGTTTGATTTTACGTTAAATGAAGTTCCCAAAACCTCTACTTCGGAGTAGCCGGTACGAATGATAAAGGGAAGATCTGCATGATAGGCCACCTCAAAATAAGCTTCTCCCTCCAGGAAAACTTCTCTTTTTTCCTGCATGTATTCCTCGGATAAAGTAACTCTTGAGTCCTGATTCAGGTGGATAATCGTTCTGTCTCTAAGGGTCACTTCTCGCTGTTGATCTGCTGTCGTAGTCAATACGGTTTCAGTAACCTGCTCTTCCTGGCTTGCAAAAGGATCGGATGAATAGAAAAATACAGAAGCGGCTGCAACCACAAGAAGGGCGGCGGCTACTTTAAGTAGCGGAGCAAAGATGTCTCTCTTTCTTTGTCCGGTTCGCTCAAGCTGTTCAATTATCGACAAAATTCTGCTGAAGTGGCGCTCCGGGTCCAGCTTTTTTTTGCCCTGAAGGAGCTCTTCTTCGTTTTCATCTCCTACCGGATCCTGGTCAAATGAGTCAAGGTCATCGCCCATTTTTTCGCAGAGATATTCCTGGCCTTCGGGAGTGTCCAGCCATTCAAGTACCTTCTCTGCTTCTTTAGAGTTGTATTGGTTGTGAAAAAATTTATCTGCGAGCTTTCTGTAATAATCGCTCATTCATCCGGGTTTTGTTTGTATTTCTACAGTTTAGTACAACTGCCGCGGATGAAAGTGTTAGTCTTTTGTTAAATTTTTTTTAGATGTGATTGATTGGGGAACTATAGCTGATAGCTGAAAACTATGCAGAACCGATCCCGGTTCTTTCCCTTAGGTAGGACCGCAAAAATTTATTACTGTGGTAGTAGTGATTTTTAACGGTGTTGATAGAAATACTGAGGTTTTCTGCAATTTGGGGATTGCTTAATCCCTGATAGGTTTTTAGTTCAAAAATCTCTCTTCTCCTGTCGGGTAACTTCTCAAGCCCCTGTTTAATAATATCCTTGTATTCGGAATAGATAAAATCATCTTCCGTAGAATTGGAAGACTGCGCTTTTTCTTCGCTGGCCTGAAAAGCCGTTAAAATTGTTCTTTTTCGACTTTTGATCATGTTCAACACATGATTCTTCAGGCACGCAAACAGAAAATTCTTGAGTGATTTGGAAGGATCCAGCGTCTCCCGTTTCACCCATAAACTGATAAATATTTCCTGAACCGCATCCTCTGCCATCTGGCTGTCTTTCAGATATTTTCCCGCTACAGCGTAAAGCTGTTTGTAATAGGTATAATATACCTCCCGCAATGCATCCTTATCCCCTTTTTTTATACGGGATGCATGACAGGCATGTTTGGAAAATAACATCTGGGTAATTGACAAATTAAATCACCGTTTATTCAGGCAGGATATATACTATCGAACGAATATCACCGAACACCACCCTTTACTAATACAATATTACAATATAAAAGTTCTCTACATACATGCAAATGTTTCAACAACAGGAGTTACCCCATTTTTTATGTATTGCCTAAAATCCGCAGGCAATACATAAAAAGAGCCAAAAAAGTGGCTGAATTTTATTGATTCAGGTATTTTTGGCTCTGTATTTTTCATTTTTTAGGTAAACCCATTTACCCTAACCCGCATTTCCCCGCCGTCGGGGTACAAAAAATGGGTCCCGACCGCTGTCGGGAGGAGAAGATGATCTCCGACAGCTCGGAGTACAAAAAATGGCCCTCGACTGCATTCGAGGGGAATCGCTACGCTCAGAGCTCACAACTATTTTGTTTAAAATGTTATAACCTATTATAAAGCAATAAGTTGGGGCAAAGTGTGAAAAAAAACGAAATAGCTATCAAAAGCGGAAAAAATGCAGAAAAGAACTGCAAGAAAACTATTAAGGTTGAAATATAAATGGTCTACTTCCAGAAGAATAGGTACAGTTATTTTGTTATCTTCTTCAAATGAAATCCTTGCGGATTTTAGGGACACACTGTAACACTGCCGCACTGTTTACACTGCAATTGCCAACTGCTACTGCAAACTGACCCACTGACGAAACTGACACACTGTTGACACTGACACACTGACTAACTGTTTCCAGCGGACCGCCTTCTTCGGATTACAACATATACAGCCAGGCCGGCCAGCAAAAGAAGTCCGGCAGCCGGCCAAAACCAGAGCGAAAGCGTGTTCACCACGACCAGCCGGTCGCCGGTTGAACTGTAGTAGGCCGGGATGACCGGCAAACCGGAATCGTCAGCCGGGAGTCCGATGGTATATTCCAATACCGCCTGCCACACTTTCAGTTCACTGCCATTGCGGGAAATAACGGCATCGTCAAGATCGATCGGATCCCCCTGTTCATCCTTGAATTCAACCAACAGGCCGGGGAGAATCTCACCCACAAGCGGCAGGAAGCTCGCTATGTAATAATCCGTAACCACATGCAGCAGATCCTCCGAACCTTTCTCAACCGGCCTCCACTCATCGTCTCCGTTTTGGATGCCACTGCCGGTATAGAGGTTCGCTTCCAGAACGGCTCTTGTGGTAGGTACAGGAGTTCCCGAGAAAGGAATGTTCATCAAAACAGCCCGGTCCGGGTCATGTTTCTTTCGAATTCCAGAAAATTGCAGATAATAGGTATTACCCCGCAATTCGGAGAGCAGCTGCGATATTTCCATCGCGCGGCGAACTTCATCTTCAGTGAGGTAAAAGGATACAAGCGGGAACCCGGGGTTGCCATCGGCTCCGGAGCCCAGGCCAACGGCCATCATCATATCATAAAAAGTAACATCTCCTTCCGACCAGTCCATCCGGCCGGGAACCACATCGCTTCGGATCGCGCCATTGGCCTGAACGGCCAAGTCCACAGGTTTTCCTGTTGCCTCAGCGGCAACCAGTCGCATGGCATCGGTAATAAAATTACCCAGGTTCGATTCCTGTCTCGGCGGCCCGGCTGTCAGGGAAAATGAAGATCGTGCAATGGGCTGTCGGATATCGGTAACAAGCCCGCCGGAGAGCTCGTCTATCCATTCATTGAGAGTCACTTCATAGAAATCAACCATATCGGCGATATCCGGATCGGGCGTAACCGTATGATCCACAGGTACCAGGTAGGGCTTGCCGGATTCACCGTTTCGCAAGTCCACCTGCCCGGTTTCAGGGTCCCAGCTCAGTTCAAGCATACCCAGGTACTCCAGGTAGGAACCGGCCTGGACAATTACGGTTTTGCCTTCCACAAGTGGCTCATGCAGTGGCGTATGGGAATGACCGCCGACGATCACATCAATTTCCGGGACTTCCCGGGCAAGAATCCTGTCTTCATAGACGCCGGAATGATTGACCGAGATGATCAGGTCGGCGCCGGCCTCCTGAAGCTCCCGGACAGCCTCGCGGGCGGTTTCTAAGGGGTTTGAAAATTCCACGGGATCGGGGGAGACGGTTTTATCCACCGCATCTTCACCGATCAGACCGAATATGCCAACCTTCAGGCCATTTTCCAGCTCTCTGAGTGAGGTTCTTTTGATTCCGGATTCACTGAGCGGGTGATTGTCAGGCGGATGGATGTTGGTGCCCAAAATGGGTGTATATTCATTGGCATGGGGATAGCCGGCCGAACGCAGGTATCGTGCCAATTGACCGGGCCCGTAATCGAACTCGTGGTTGCCGATTACAACCCCGTCGTAGCCAATGAGCTGCATAAGGTTCAACTCCGGTGAGAGCCCATGCAAATTGAGCCAGGCAAAAACGGATCCGCCGATGATGTCCCCGCCAGAAAAGAGAAGCACCGGTTCTCCGTCTTCGGCCTTTTCACTGCGAATTTGGTTGATCATGCCTGCCAGGTGTGCAAATCCGCCCCTGGCCGGATTCTCCAGTTCCCGGTGATAGTTGGAAACCGGATGCGGAACCAGGTGGGAGTGCTCATCATTGGTATGGAGGATGGTAAGGTGTACTTTTCCGTCTGACTGCAGGCAGTGCCCGGCCGGGACAAAACCTGCAACTGTGAACCCTATCACAAAAAATAGGACGGCAAACTTTTTCATAACTGTATAGCGGGTTTTTTAGCCTTTTTATTGTTGTTGCGTATGGATTTTATTCGCTCCAGCACCGGCGGATGGGAGTAGTTCAGAAACACATAAAACGGGTGAGGGGTGATATTCGAAAGGTTGTCTTTCGATAATTTTTTCAGAACATCTACCATCGCCTCAGGGTCCTCCAGGGTTTCGGCGGCAAACGAATCGGCTTCAAATTCGTATTTTCTCGAGAGCAGCTGCATGCCGGCGGACAGGAGCATTTCAACCGGCGCATACAGCAGCCCGAAAAAGACCAGGCCCGCATAGACACTCATCTGCTCCATATAGAATGCTTCGAATAGCCCGGGTACCTGAAGAAAGAGTGAAAGCAGTGCAAACATGATTCCTGTATGGATAATACTGACGGCCATATTTTTCGGGATATGTTTTTTCTTGAAATGGCCGATTTCATGGGCCAGTACCGCAACCAGTTCTTCCGGGGTGTGTTTTTCAATCAGGGTATCGAATAGTGCGATCCGTTTGTTCTTGCCGAACCCGGTAAAAAATGCATTCGATTTGGTCGAGCGTTTCGAGCCGTCCATGACATACACGCCTCTCAGCGGAAACCGGACTTCAGCGGCATAATCCCGGATTTTCTGACGCAATTCGCCGTCTTCGAGCGGCTCAAATTTGTTGAAAAGCGGCATGATCCAGGTCGGGGCAATGAACTGGATGACCAGGGTAAATGCGGTGACAATCAGCCAGGCCCAAACCCAGGCCCAGGGGCCGCCAAATTCAAAGAAGGCAATGACGCCGGCAAGGAGAGGGCCTCCCAGCAGGGCGGTAAGCATCAGGCTTTTCAGCCGGTCAGTGACAAATAGTTTCGGGGTGGTTTTATTAAAACCGAACTGCTCTTCGATTACAAAGGTGGAGTAGATACTGAACGGCAGTGAGAGAATAATTTTAAAAAGAATCAGTGCACCGATATAAAACAGGCCGGTTCCCACCACTCCGTAACCAAAAGTCTGTACGACCTGATCGAGCCAGTTAAATCCGCCGGCAAACCAAAACACGAGAAGGACCACCAGGTCAAAGCTCCCGGTAACAATGCCAAAACGTGTCCTTGTGCGGGTATAATCTTTAGATTTTTCATAGGTTCGCTCGTCAATGACATCCTTGAACTCGTCCGGCAGCGGTTGGTCCAGGGATTTGAGGTTGAGGATATCGGCCGCCAGATTGAGGACATAATCCAGCAATAGAAAAAACAGAATGATAACTGCAAAAATATTCATAAATAGCTTCCAGG
>SKRC01000241.1 GCA_007118695.1 Balneolaceae bacterium
CAGCGCCGGCGGAGAGATCATAGCCGCCGGGACCCCGGAAGACCTGGCCGGCCGGCACGACACCAGTTACACCGGAAAATTCCTCAAGGAAGAGTTCGACCGGTTGAAATTGAGTCGTGAGCGTAGTCTTGAGTCGTGAGTCATGAGTATTGAGTTCTTTCAGATTTTCTTTTACCTTTTCATCCCTTCGAAATTCGACGTTCCTTGTTCATTATTCGATATTCCCCCGCACCTTGCCTCAGACTAAACCGCACTCGTTCGCGTTAAAAAATCTGTAGTTGTTCACCTTTGATTATCTCAGTATCTTATCGCCCTATGCAGATCTTTCGCAAGCATATTATGAAGTGGGTTGTAAGCTTGTTGCTTACACTTGGAATGGTGGCTCACCTGGCCATACCGTATTCAAGTGAAGCACAAAAGAATGCATTTGCCCAATGGCTTGACCGCAACCTTGTTGAGACTGATAACGAACGCGAATCGACCATTCGCTCCGATATCCGGCAACTGCCCTCTCAACACGAGAGTTTCCAGCTTCTTCTGGAGCAGGCCTCAATGCTTGTGGTCAATCACAGCAACGATTTCAAACTCCCGCTGGAACAGAAAAGCGGGGATTCCGGGGCCGTTGGGATCTGGCTGATTGAGAAATGGTCTCAGCACCAGGAGGAAGCCGGCAGTATGGATGCCGTGCTACCCGACATGTTCAAATCATCGCTGAAATGGCTTCTCCAAAACAATTCCCTCACCGCAACAGCAGGTATAGCTTCAACAAAACCGTTGCAAGCGGTCTTTTCAGAAAGCCTGAATGAAGTTCTCTATGTAGCCCAACGCCTGCCCATCCCATTTCTCAGCGGTGTATCGATAAACGCTCCCTAGTCAAGCGCCCTCCCCTTCGTTTTTACCATTTTACGGAACCACTATGGCCTTTAACCTGGCCGTATTCAACACTTTATTTAAGTCAATCAATCAAATCAAATTAATACTACCATGAAAGGAAACGGATTTAAAATCGGATGTATCGTTTTTTTCCTGGGTCTAACCGTTTGGTACCTTGCACCAACGGTCCAGCTGGCCCTTGAAAACAGATATATGAGCAGCATGCCTGAGGCAGAACGCATTGCCTATGAGGAAGAAAACCGGGTCAAACTGCAAAACCTGCAGGAGCGCTCCCTCTCCCTGGGCCTTGACCTTCAGGGCGGGATGCAGGTAACACTGGAAGTGGGAACCCCCCAGCTTCTCATTGAACTGGCCGGCGACTTTGCCGACGAGGAACTCGAAGATGTCGTCAGGATAGCGGCTGAACGCTCTTTTGATCAGCGTACCGACCTGGTGGATGAGGTTGTAGCTGAATTTGAAAACCGTGACCCCGATGCACGCCTGAGCCGGTACTACCGCTCGGATTCCGAAAACATCACCCGGAGATCGTCCAATGAAGAGATCGCCAGCTACCTGAAAAATCAGCGTAATGAAGCGGTGGACCGGGCGATGGAAATTATCCGGACGCGGGTCGACCGCTACGGTGTAACCGAACCGTCCATCATGAAACAGGGCGAGAATCGCATTATCGTGGAACTGCCCGGTGTGGATGACGAACAGCGGGTTCGCGATCTGCTGAGAGGTACGGCCAGGCTGGAATTCCGGCTTGCTGCTGATTCCGATGAATTGAACAGCGCCCGAAACAACATCCTCGGTTACTTCGACCGTCTGGTTGAGGAAGAGGAGCTGGATGAAAACGTGCTCCGGGAGAGGCTCGAGACCCAAGTGCGGAACCCGTATGTGTTTGGATATGCAGCCGGGCCTGACACGTCCAGGGTAAACCGGATTCTCGAACGGGAAGACTTCATAGAACGGCTACCCAGAAATACGACCCTGCTTTGGGGCGCCAGTCCTTTTGCAGAATCAAACGGAATCAACCTCTATGAATTGATTGGTGTTCGAACCCAGATTGAGCTTACCGGTGATGTGATTTCCGAGGCGAGAGTGGCCTTCGATCCCAACACCAATGTTCCGGAAGTCTCCATGACGATGAATACCGAAGGCGCCCGGCGCTGGGCCCGGATAACCGGTGCCAACATCGGCCGGCCGGTAGCCATCATTCTTGACAATCACGTATTCTCCTATCCGACCGTTCGCAGCCGGATCAACAACGGCCGTTCATCCATTTCCGGACTCGACGGTCTGACGGAGGCCGAAGACCTTGTGAATATCCTTCTTTCAGGTGCCCTGCCAGCACCGCTCGATATTATTGAAGAGCGGACGGTCGGTGCCACCCTTGGGGAGGCCTCCATCCGGGCCGGGTTCTTCTCGGTAATGTTCGGCCTGATTTTCGTCGCCTTCTTTATGATAGCCTATTACCATGTGGGGGGAGCAATCGCCGATCTGGCGCTCTTGCTCAACATCATCTTCATATTGGGAATCCTGGCCGGATTTCAGGCTACCCTGACCCTGCCGGGAATCGCCGGAATTGTGTTAACGATCGGTATGGCGGTGGATGCCAACGTACTGATCTTCGACAGGATCAGGGAGGAGCTACGCGCCGGCAAAACCTTGCGGGCGGCCATCGATAACGGGTACTCGAACGCGATGAGCGCCATTATTGACGCGAACGTAACTACTTTTTTCGTAGGAATCATTCTCTACAGCTTCGGTATCGGCCCGATCAAGGGATTTGCCGTAACGCTGATGGCCGGTATTGCCGCATCGCTCTTTAGTGCGATTGTCATTACCCGTGTCGTCGTCGATTACCTGACCCGTGAAAAAACTGCAAAACTCAGTTTCGGCTGATTCTATCAAACTATGATTTTAAATAAAACAGGTATACAGATATGAGATGGTTTGAAACACCTAATTATGATTTTATCGGCACCCAGAGAATAACAGCCGTTATCTCCGGGGCACTGGTGATTATTTCACTGGTGGCAATTTTTGGCATGGGGCTCAACTACGGAATCGACTTCCGTGGAGGAAAGGAGTATGTTTTCCAGTTCGAGCAGGGCATCGATGTAGTGGAAATGCGTGCGGAGCTCGCAGAGCCACTTGGCGTACAGCCGGAAGTACGGCGCTACGGGGCAGACAATGAAGTAATGATCCGGACAGACGCGGAGGGCGAGATTACAGAAGTCCGCGAAATTATCGAATCCGCCGTAACCGCTGCCTATCCGGACAACCCTTTCACCGTTATTAAAACCGATGTTGTTGGCCCGAGATTTGCCGAAGACCTCAGGATCGCGGCGATCAACTCTGTTTTGTTTGCCCTGGCGGTGGTCTTTATCTACATTCTGATCCGGTTCAAAAAGTGGTACTTTTCAGCCGGAGCGGTTGCCGCACTCTTCCATGATGTAGTTATTGTTCTGGGTATCTTCACCATTATGGCAGAGTTTGCCCCCTTCGATGTTACCATCGGTCAGTCGCTCATAGCGGCCTTCCTCACCATTGTGGGGTACTCCCTGAACGATACCGTGGTTGTGTTTGACCGTATCAGGGAAAACTCGATCATCTACAAAACGATGGAGTTCAAAAAGATGATCAACAAAAGCCTGAACGACACCCTGAGCCGTACGGTCATCACTTCCGTAACGACCTTGTTTGTAGTCAGCGTGCTGTTTATCTTTGGCGGAGAAGTTCTTAAAGGATTTGCCTTTGCGCTTGTTGTTGGAGTGATTCTGGGTACATACAGCTCGCTGTTTGTGGCAAGTGCTCTTGTTGTACTACTTGAACAAAGAAGGGTCCAGGCAAAAACCTGATCCAATAACATACCAAGACCTGTAACTAACCGGAGATTAACAGATGAGTTTCAAAGTTTCTGAACGATACAATTGCGTTGTCATTGAATTCAAGGGCAACGTGATGGGCGGGCCGGATGCCGTGAGCCTGAATGAAAAACTTCATGAGCTGATCGAGGATGGCAAAACCAATGTTGTGGTGAACCTGAGCAAAGTCGGATTCATGAATTCATCAGGCCTGGGTATGCTGATCGGAGGGTTGACCACCATGCGCAAAGCGGGTGGGGATCTGAGGATCGCCAATGCAACCGATAAAATTGAAAGCTTGCTCGTAATCACAAAACTGATTACTGTATTCAAACACTATAAGTCGCTCGACGAGGCCATTGCCTCGTTCGACGACGAATAAAGAAACTTATCCTCCATATTAATCCAAAAAGAGGTGTTTCTGCACCTCTTTTTTTTTGAAATAAACCATGGCTGTACGAATTATTGTAGGCGCCCAGTGGGGCGATGAAGGCAAAGGCAAAGTAGTAGACCTGCTCAGCAAAAAAGCGAATTATGTGGTGCGTTACCAGGGTGGGGCAAATGCGGGCCATACCCTGAAGTTTGACGACCGGGAAGTGGTGCTGCACCTGATACCTTCCGGGATCTTTAACGGCGATGCCACGTGCATCATTGGCAACGGGGTTGTTGTCGACCCCAGGGCGCTTCTTGAGGAGATCGGCAATGTTGAAAAAATGGGCGTGAACCTGGACGACAAACTCCTCATCAGCGAATCGGCCCACGTGATCCTGCCCTATCACCGGATTCTCGACCAGGTTAAAGAAAAGAGCCGGGGCGACGATGCCATCGGAACCACCGGCCGCGGAATCGGGCCGGCTTATGTGAGCAAGGTCTCGCGAGTGGGCATCCGGATGAGTGACCTGCATCATCCGGAACTGTTTAGGGAAAAGGTTGAAAAAAATCTGGCCGACATCAATCAGGCCCTGGTAAATGTCTATAACGAACCCCGGATTGATCCGGAGGAAATGTTCGACTCACTGAAGCCTTGCCTGGCCCGTATTCAAAACTTTATCTGCAATACAACGGCCAGGCTGCACGATGCCATCGACAATGGGGAGCAGATCCTGATGGAAGGAGCGCAAGGCACACTGCTCGACCTCGACCACGGCACTTATCCCTATGTTACTTCCTCATCACCGACAGCCGGCGGTGCCTGCACCGGAAGCGGCATACCTCCCACAGCCGTCAGCCATGTGATGGGCATAACCAAAGCCTATTGCACCCGGGTTGGTAACGGGCCGTTCCCGACCGAACTTACCGATGAGACAGGTGAAAAATTTCGTAAACACGGCGCCGAATTCGGTGCCACAACCGGCCGGCCCCGCCGTTGCGGATGGCTCGACCTGGTTGCCCTGAAATACGCCGTAAAACTCAACGGCATCAATGAAATCGCCTTTACCAAACTGGATGTGCTCGACCATTTCGACACCATAGAGGTGTGCACGGAGTATGACATTGAGGGAGAAAAAACAGATACCTTTCCAGTCTCATCCCAACAGCTGAACACGGTGAAACCGGTTTATCAAACTTTGCAGGGATGGCGGGGAACAACCCGGGATATAGATCGTTTCAAAGATTTACCGGGGCCTGCCAAAGAGTATATCGAATTTGTCGAAGATTTTATTGGCGTACCTTTCAAAATTATATCTACCGGTCCGAAACGAACCGAGACGATACTCAGATATTGACATCAACACATATGGAGAGTTGGCAACGTTTTTCAGTGCACTACCTGATTCAAGCCCGTTCCGGGGCAGAGGCAGATGAACGAGCAGTCAATCTCTCCATCGAACAGACGGCGGAAATGCCGTATGAAGTGATTCCGGACGCTCTCAAAGATCGCTTTACCGGCCATGTATCAATCTGCAAAGAAGCCGGAAAAAACCTCTATGAAGTGGTCGTCTCCTACCCGCTGGCGTCCACCGGAAATGAAATGACCCAGTGCCTGAATATGCTCTTCGGCAACATTTCGCTGCAGCCCGGAATTCAGATCACAGGCATCGAATGGCATTCGCTGACGGACATCTTCCCGGGGCCCCGGCATGGCATTGCCGGCATCAGGGACAAACTCAACATCTACAACCGGCCGATCAGCTGCACGGCTCTGAAGCCTGTCGGGCTGAGCAGCAGCGAACTTGCCGATCGCTGCTACCGGATGGCCAAAGGAGGCCTCGATATCATCAAGGATGATCACAGCCTGTCGAATCAGCCATCCGCCCCTTTTTCCGAGCGTGTGGAAGCTTGCATGGATGCCATTGAGCGGGCGGCCGATGAGACCGGAAAACGCTCGGCGTATATACCCAACATCAGCGGGGACAGTTTTGAAACCTGGAGGCGTTATGAGATCGCACAGAAATTAGGTGCATTTGGTGTGCTGCTCTCTCCGCAACTGGTGGGAATGAGCACGATAAAAAGCCTTTCAGATACGGATGATTCACTTCCTGTCATGGCCCATCCTACATTCTCGGGAAGTTTTGTGATGCACGACAGTCATGGATTTACCCCTGAGCTTTATTACGGAGCCCTTTGGCGCGCACTCGGAGCCGACTCTGTGATTTATCCGAACGCGGGAGGTCGATTTTCATTTACAGACAAAGAGTGTGAGCGAATCAACCGTGCACTTCGCTATGAAGCCTCTCCTTTCAAAGAAGCTTTTCCCGCTCCGGGCGGGGGAATACAAACGCAAACAATTGGCGAGTGGATGGACCGCTACGGGGCTGATACAATCTTTTTAATCGGTGGCAGCCTCTATCAACACAAAGACGGACTGGAGACAGCAGCACGTGAATTTCAGCAGGTAATGGAAAGTTATGAGTGAACAAAAATCGAAAATTCTCAAATGCAGTGATTATCAATGGGAATCGGTGGAGAAACATGAGTATAAAACGGAGGGGTCCGGTTTTCGCGACATCCATCGTTATGCGCTTCTCGACGATCAATACACCGA
>SKRC01000138.1 GCA_007118695.1 Balneolaceae bacterium
CAGGAGGATTTTTCCTGGCTGACCGGATTCTACTGGACTCTGGTTACGATGACTACACTCGGGTTTGGGGATATCGTATTTATCACCGACCTTGGGCGGTTTTTTTCCATGGTTGTACTATTCTCCGGAATGTTTTTTTTATTGATCTTGCTGCCGTTTACTTTTATTGAGTTTTTCTATGCGCCCTGGATGGAGGCGATGAAACAGTCACGGGCACCGAAAGAACTGCCCGAGGATACCAAAGGTCATGTGATTATTTCACATCTAAATGCCGTTACGGATGCATTGATTCATAAATTGAAAGCATACAGTATTAATTATGTCATTCTGGAACCGGATCTTCAACAGGCAATTGAGTATTCAGATATTGGTTACAATGTGGTTCACGGAACGCCAGATGATCTTGAAACCTACGGGAAACTGAGGGTGCGAAATGCAGCCATGGTTGTTGCCTCCGGAGGTGATACGATCAATACCAATATCACCTTTACGGTTCGTGAGTACAGTTCCAAGATTCCGGTTGTTGCAACAGCGGCGTCACCCGATTCTGTCGATATACTGCAACTGGCCGGAGCAACACACATCGTCCAGTTGGGTGAAATGCTGGGAAAATCATTGGCCAGACGTACCCTTGGCGGGAATGCCCGGGTACATGTGATCGGCCATATCGATACCCTGGTCATAGGCGAGGCAACGGTACAAGAGACTCCGCTGATTGGGAAAACGCTCAAAGATAGCGGACTGCGCGAAAGAATCGGGATTAATGTGGTGGGGATCTGGGAAAGGGGTGTATTCAAGCAACCCCGTGCTGATACTATGATCAATGAAACAACCGTCCTCGTATTGGCCGGTACAGTCGATCAGCTCAGGAAATATGATGAAGTACTCAGTATCTACCATGTTTCAGATAAACCGGTTGTGATCATCGGTGCGGGACGGGTAGGCAGGGCGGTGGCAAAATCACTGAGTGATCGTCAAATTGACTACAGGATAATTGATAAAAACCCCGAGCGAATACGGGATCCGGAGAAATATATTCTCGGTGATGCCGCCGACCGTTCCGTGTTGGAAAAAGCCGGTATTATGGATGCTCATTCAGCGTTGATCACGACACATGACGATGACATCAATATCTATTTAACCATCTATTGCCGGGAACTGCGTCCGAAAATGCAACTGATCAGCCGGGCTACTTTCGAAAAAAATATCAATACTCTCCACCGGGCAGGTGCTGATTTTGTCATGTCGTATGCTTCAATGGGAGCCAATATCATTTTCAATATCCTGGAAGGCCAGGATGTTTTGATGCTGGCAGAAGGCGTGAATATTTTTCATCGAAAAGTTTCAAAGAATTTAGCCGGCAAAAGCCTGATCGAATCCAATATCCGTCAGGAGACCGGTTGTTCGGTAATTGCCATTCAGGCACAAGATGAAATGATCATCAATCCTGATCCTGAATATAAGCTCAAGCAGAACCAGGACATCATACTTATCGGAAAGTTCGAAGGGGAGAGCAAATTTAACAAGATCTACATGGGCAATAATTAATTCTTAACCAACCCGCATTTTACCGACACCCTTCGGGGGAATCGCTGCGCTCGCAACGTCTGACAGAGGGGCATTTGCTCGAAAGATCAAAAATAGATGTAATATTTTGTAGATCAATAATTTATAGCTTTTCATAAAATATCTTTGGATAAATGCGGCTAATCGTGTCACATACTACTGGATTTTGCCATTGAAAACATACACCTCCTCAGGTTTTGCCGCTTCTCAGCTCTCTCAACAGGTCTATGCATTCATCCTTTAACAAACCTCCAACTACTTGAATCTCCCTGAAGCTTTTGGAGGCTATGGTATCCGCATGGAGATTGATCTGAGGCACCATATTCCCGGCGTCTTCGATGGGACAACCGTAGATGACGGCATCCAGGTTAGCCCAAATCGCCGCGCCCATGCACATCGGGCAGGGCTCGCAGGTTGTGTAGAGATGGTAACCGGCCAGGTCGGTTTTCTGCAGATGGTCGGCCATCTGCCGGATCGCCACCATCGCGGCATGAGCGGTCGGGTCGCTTGTGCTGCTTACAAGATTGCCCGCCGACACAAAGGGCTGGTCTCCCATGGCAATCACAGCCCCAAAGGGGGTTTGATGATTTTTAGCAGTTTGCAGGGCAAGCCGCATGAGCTTTGGGTCAGGTGCGATCATTTCCGGACAGTAGTGTTTTGGGGTTAGTGCAGGTCATGAATCAACTGTAAAGGCACAATCCGAAAATCGGGTATAGCCGGGTATGACACCGAACCTTAACACGCAAGTCATGGGCCTGTCGGGCCCGACATGAGCCTTTAATTTCACGGTTTCAAAAACCGGTTCAGATACTCGGTATAGGTTTTGTGCAACAGAAAATAGCTTTCCGCATTGTATGCCACCCCATGGGAACCGGGAGGATAAATGCGCAGGTCGACATCAATGCCTTCATCGGTGAAAGCGCGCACCATCTGCATGGTATTCTGGACATGAACATTCTCGTCCATCGAAGAATGGGCGACCAGCATTTTGGCATCCAGGTTGCCGGCATGGGCCATTACCGAGCTTTCAATATAGGCCTGTTCATTGTCTTCCAGCAGGCCCATATACCGTTCGGTGTAGATGGTATCGTAAAGCCGCCAGTCGGTGACCGGTGCCCCTACGATACTGACCCTGAAAACCCCGGGATGTAAAACCGGTGTCAGTGCCGCCATGTATCCGCCGTAACTGTGGCCGCGGATGGCCATGCGATCCCCGTCAATCCATGCATGGGTGTCAGCCAGATATTGGACGGTCTCCACAAAATCTTTCGCCTCCCAGTGTCCCAGATTCTCATAAACGATTTTTTCAAAATCACGTCCATATCCACCGCTGCCCCGGTTGTTCACATTCACAATCACATACCCAAGCTGAGCGAGGTACTGGCTCCAACCGTTGGTTTCAAATTGATTGTACACACCCTGGGCACTTGGCCCGCCGTAGATATTGAGTAACAGCGGGTAGCTTTCATCGGGATCAAAATCGACCGGTTTGATGAGATACCCGTCCAATTTTTGCCCGACTGATGTCTGAAAGCTGAATAGTTCGCGGGGTGCATAGACAAAGTGATCGATAAAATTGCTGACCGAGCGGTTCCGGACCAGTGTTTTCAGTTTTTCACCACCATTGCCGGTTGTCCATAACTCTACCTGTGTTGGCGTTTCGGTATTGGAATATCGGTCGATATAATAGGTTCCATCAGGGCCCATATTAAAAGAGTGACGTCCGGAAGTTTCGGAATATCGGCGTTTGTCATTCCCGTCAAAATCAACGGAATAAAGATGGCGTTCGAGCGGGGTTGCTTCGGTTGATTCGTACCAGATCCTGTTGTTATCAGAATTAACGGCATGGACATTGGTCACTTCCCATTGACCCTCTGTTACCTGGTTGAGCAGATTGCCATCGTAATCGTACCGGTAGAGATGGCTCCAGCCGTCCCGGTCGGAGACCCACAGAAACTCTTCCCGGCCGGGAGGAAAGAAGAACAGGTCGTCAATACCGGCGAAGAAATCAAATACATCGATCCATCCTTTTTCCGCTTCCTCTTCCATTACAAGGTGTCCGGTGCCGTCACTGACATCATAAAAGTAGAGCTTCAGGTGGTTCTGGGCCCGGTTCAGATGGACAATGGCCAGTTGATCCCCGACGGCCGTCCAGTAAATTCTGGGTATATACCCGTCACCGGCGTCGAAATCGAGCCAGACATTATCACCGGTTTCAATATCAACCACACCTATTTTCACGGTTGGATTATCCTGGCCTACTTTCGGGTAGGGAATTTCGGTGTATTCGGGATATTGGCCTTCATAATCGGTTGACCGGAACAGTTCCACATGGCGCTCATCACTCTGCCAGTAGGCGATGTAGCGGCTGTCGGGCGACCATTCCCATGCCTGAACCTTGCCAAACTCTTCTTCATAGACCCATCCGAACCGGCCATTGTACAGGTTTTCTTTGGAATCGAAGGTGAGCCGGGTCTCTTCGCCGGAGGTCAGGTCGTATACATAAAGTTCACCGTCGCGGCCGTAGCCGATCTTTTGTCCGTCGGGTGAAAGTTCAGCTGTAAAGGCATCTTCAGCCACCAGTTGAATGGTCTCATCTTCAAGTGAATAATAGTAGAAGTCGGATATGCCGGAATACCGGTACATGGGTGTGAAATCGGTTTTAAATACCAGGTATTGGAAATCTTTGGACCATTGAAACGATCGAAACTCAAATTGCCGTCCGGTACCCGGAAAAGTGTGATCGGCGGGATTGAAGATCACTTCGTCGATATCATCGGCCGGCGAATAAGCACGTATTTCACGAACCCCGGTTTGACTGTTGTCGCTGTAATAGGAATAACGTTCACCGTCTTCAATCCAGATTATATTTTGCGGCCCGCTGCTGCCTGCAAGGTTGCCTGCCGCTGAGAGTGCCATGCGTACATCCTGGTACCGTTGCTTTTCCTGGGCATCGACTTGTGACGGAGCCCAGAGGATGAACAGGGATAGCAAAAACAATGGCCAAAAATAGGGGAGTCTGAACATAACACTGATGGATGAATTTTTATGGTTGTACAGGGAGAAGATACGCGGAGTTTTTATTTTGGCAAAAGCTGATGTTCGGCTGTCGATTTTAGTAAGTCCGGAGTCTCGATTGGGTATCATAAAAATTTGCCATCATAAAAAGTTCAGGGCTGGATATAGAAAATCCTTTCATCCTGTTAATCCCTTCATCCTTTTACTCTATACTCCCTGTTTTTAAAAGCCGCAGGCCGTTAAGTACGACCAGTAACGTACTCCCTTCATGGCCGATGACACCGGCGGTTAGCGGCAGGTCGATCAGGAAAACCCCGGCCAGCAGCATTACGATAACCGCAAGGCTGAACCCGATATTTTGCCAGACGATCCGTTTCGATTTACCCGAAAGCCAGAGCAGGTACGGCAGCTTGGAAAGATCATCGCCCATCAGAACCACATCGGCGGTTTCCAGGGCAACGTCTGTGCCGGCCGCTCCCATCGCAATACCCAGATCACTGGTGGCCAGGGCAGGGGCGTCGTTTACCCCATCGCCAACCATGGCGACCAGCCCCTCTTTTTTTAACATTTCAATGATTTCCAGCTTTTGATCGGGAAGCAGATTGGCATGAACCTCATCGATATCGAGCTTGCGTGCAATATTATTGGCCACCCCTTCATTGTCGCCGGTTAACATAACAATCTTTTTGATGCCCATTCGTCGCACATCCCTCAGGGCTTTGGCGGCTTCCGGCCGTAATTGATCGGCAAGGGCAATGATTCCGTAAGGTTGACCGTCTGTAACCAGGAAAACTACGGTTTTTCCATTCTCTTTTAACTGTTGGGCTTTTTTCCGGATAGTTGAAGGCCAGTCACCGATGATCGTTTCATATAATTTCTGGTTTCCGACAGACAAATGTTTTGAATTCCATTCTGCATGGATACCCTGTCCCGGGACAGCCTGAAGATTATGTACTTCTACCGGTTGCCATCCTTTTTCCCGGGCTTTGTTCACTATGGCTTCCCCCAGGTGATGTTCGGAATAGAGTTCACAACCGGCGGCCAGGCTTATGAGTTCTTCCTCGGTCATTGGTTTTCCATCCTCTCCGGAAATACCGTTGCCAAAAGGCAGAATATCGGTCACAACCGGCCGGCCTTCCGTGAGCGTACCTGTTTTGTCGAGGGCTATCGTATCGATGCCGATGGTCTGTTCAATATAGGCGCCGCCCTTGAACAAAATTCCGTTTCTTGCTGCGTTGGCAATAGCAGAGATAATGGAGGCGGGAGTGCTGATTATCAATGCACAGGGTGAAGCCACCACCAGGACTGTTATCGCCCGGTAAAAGACCGGCTCAAATTCATGATTCAGCACCAGCCATGGAATCAGCACCAGCATTATAACAGCCACCACGACACTGATGGCATACCCCGGTTCAAAACGTTCCAGGAAGCGCTGGGTTTTGGCCTTGTTTTTTTGAGCTTTTTCAACCAGTTCAATGATTTTGGCCAGGGTCGTGTCTTTCGAAGGCTTGGTGACCTCAATTTCAATGGCTCCCTGTTCGTTTAGTGTGGCTGCAAAAACTTTATCGCCGGGTTTTTTGGATACAGGAATACTTTCGCCCGTAATGGCTGATTGGTCCACATCAGAAAAACCGCGGATGATTTTGCCGTCGATCGGAATGTGTTCCCCGGGTTTGACGATTACGGTTTGTCCGACTTCCAGCTCATCAACCGGCACTAGGACTTCGGTCCCGTCCGGCTGCCGGACCAGGCCCTGGCTGGGCCTGAGCTCCATGAGCGCATGAATGGCGGTTCTGCTTTTGCCAAGCGCGTAGCTTTCCAGGGCACCACTCAGGGAAAAAAGAAACAGAAGGATTGCCCCTTCCAGCCACTGATCGATAATTGCTGCACCGATAGCAGCCGTAATCATCAGGAAATCGATGTTGATCTCGTAATTCCTGAGATCTTTCAGTGTCTCGACCATTCCCTGGTATCCGCCGCTAATATAAGCGATTACATAAAACAGGATGGCGATCTGGGACCCCATCAGTCCGGTGTATTCCGAAATCACACCAATCACAAGTGCAACAGCACAAATGGCGGTGAGCCAGGTTTTATAG
>SKRC01000087.1 GCA_007118695.1 Balneolaceae bacterium
AAAATTCTTTTGCAACTGAGAAATAAAAAATGGCCTGTATTCTTTAAAACAATAACACATCATCTCTCATTCTCCATCTGCTATTTTCCAAAATTTCCCTGATGTTGTGATTACTTGAAGTCCATGGTGGTTCCGGATACATCAAATCGTAATAATGTATCCGTTAAAGTATTGATTAACATTAATTTATAATCGGTAAATACCAACTGAAAATGGGCCCTGACATCAATCATCAATGAGCCGAAAGCTACTTTAATGTGGTAATTTATCACGCAAAATACCATACGTGTATGTTCCGGCCATGGCAGCCAAAACCGGTATTATCATGATCGTTAACCCGCTTCCTAACAGGGCAAACATTGGACCGGGGCAGGCGCCGAGGAGTGCCCATCCGAGTCCGAACATGCTGCCGCCAATAATATACCTTGTCTTTTGTCCGGGATCCTTTGGTGGAATGGTGATCGGGTTTCCGTCCATATCTTTGACATTAAAACGTTTGATCAGCTGAACGGAGATCATACCAACGATGATTGCAAGGCCGATGATACCATACATGTGTATATCATCGAAGCGGAACATTTCCTGGATTCTGAACCAGGATACCACCTCCGATTTTATCAGAACAAATCCAAAGAGGGTGCCGATAATCAAATAGAGTAAGTATTCTTTGATAACTTTCATTGTTCTCCGTTTTTATAAAATGATGGGTAAAATCAGGTATGTCATCAACAGGCCTCCAATGAAAAAACCGATAACGGCAATCAGTGACGCCAGTTGAAGATCGGATAATCCGGAAATCGCATGGCCGGATGTACATCCGCCGGCGTACCTGGCCCCGAACCCGACCAGGAATCCCCCGGCTATGAGCACAATCAAGCCTGCCCCGGTTCCAAGAGAGCTCCAGGTAAAGAAGTCATCGGGGACCAGGCCGTTGAAATCCTGAATCCCCAGTGCCTGCAAGTCTGCAACCGTTGCGGCTGCCAGTTGCACCGGCTCGGGATTTTCAAATACATATCCACCCAAAAACCCTCCCAGCACCACTCCTGCCAACAAGGTGAGATTCCATTGTCCTGCCGATTTCCAGTCGTAATTAAAAAAGTCTACGTTGCCAAAATTGCAGGCTGCGCACATATGCCGCAGATTGGATGATATACCGAACATTTTACCACCGGCCAGCAGCAGCAGCGGAACAGTCAGCCCGATGATGGGGCCGGCTATGTACCACGGCCAGGGTTGAGATAATAAGTCTAACATGGTTTTGTTTTTGATGATGATTCTTGTTCAGCAATAAAATAACACATTTGTAGCTACTTGTCAATACAAGTTGAATTATTTTCTCTTACCACCCTTCTGGCTCCACGGGCCGTCCACAATTATCGTTGAATCCCCACACCCGCCCGGTTTGCCGGGAAGTGACCGTGATGCAGTATAATATTTGTGTTTTGCAGTTTAAACATGCATTGCAGACAGTTGAAAAGTAATTCTGCACAGGCAGAATTTCTGTAAGGTAACCTTAAAAGAACCTGTAGGGATAAAGCCTATATAATACATGTAATAACAAGTATTGATGTTTTTCCATTTATTTGGTAAATTGAGTCGAATTCAAAGCTTGATATGATATGAAGTTAAAACAAGGAGCACCCCGCCATAGCCAAATCAGTCAATGGCTTCGAAAAGAAATCGAAGACGGCACGTACATGCCCGATGAAAAGCTTCCTTCTGAAAATGAACTGGCAAAAAAATTCGGGGTCAGCCGTGTTACCATTCGCCGGGCACTGCAATCACTGGAGAGCGAAGAGATCATCTACAGGTGCCAGGGGCTGGGGTCGTTTGTAAGCGATACACGCACCCCCCATAACCTGGTTCGCCTGACAGATTTTAACGAAGACATGGAAAATGCCGGACTCGAGGCCTCTTCGATCGTCAAAGCATTTAAAACGGTGGAAGCGCCCGGCTGGCTGGCTGAGATATTGCATGTTGCAGAGGGAAATAAAGTACTCCAGATTGACCGGCTTCGCCTGGGTAATGGCGAACCCATTGCCTACGACATTACGTGGATGCCCATTTTGTACGGGCAATTATTACAAGAGGATAAATTACAGGATAAAACGATCTATCAAACCCTTGAAGAGGAATACGAAATTCCGATTATTCGGGGCACTTACAGAATCTCTGCCGATGTTGCAGACAACTATCTTTCAACTCAGTTGAAGGCAGACATCAATGCCCCTCTTTTGACCATTAACCGCCTGTCGTTTACGATAGGAGATAAACCGGTCTATTACCAGCAAAGGTACTACAGAAGTGACAAAGTGATGTATGAAATGACACTGGAACGGGATAAAAACAATAGTACAAGCGCATCGGAATTGCCGCTGAAGGAGTTTGTACCGGTATTCAAAAAAACGAAAGATACCGGTTAAACAAGCCGCCTTGCCTGGACAATGTAAATCAAAAAAACAGGACGTTTGGGGTTCATCATATCGGATTGGGTTTAATCGAGTCTTCACAGATCAACAATATCCCTGTATCATCATTAGTTATTGCTCACTGGAATAATAAATTCTATCTTATGAGACTGAATTTCTAATTAACAGTTGAAATGTACATGACCTTACAAAATGTGTTTTTTATGATGGCACCCCCTGATTCGGGGTCAGAAGGCGCTATTATCAACCTTCTATTTTTAGGCGCACTCTTTTTTGTATTTTATTTTTTCATAATCCGCCCGCAAAGCAAAAGACAAAAGGAAATCCGGACTAAAGTTGAGGCAATGAGAAAAGGCGACAAAGTAGTTACCTCCGGAGGCTTGATGGGCCAGGTAAACTCTATTGACGATGAAACTGTTTTACTTGAAGTAGATAGTGGTGTAAAAATCCGTTTTCAAAAAAGTGCCATTACAGACGTTAATCCCGATAAAAATAAATAAGCAGTTTACTTAAGTGGTATTCGTTTTTTATCAGGAATCTCAAATATCTCCAGCAACATCCGATTTATTTACCCGAAGATATAGAATAAGATGTCCAAAAATGCCTTTCACTCCATACCGGAAGCCATCGATGAAATCCGAAAGGGTAAAATGATCATCGTGGTTGATGATGAAGATCGCGAGAACGAAGGCGATCTGGTCATGGCTGCAGAAAAAGCCTCTCCGAATGCCATTAACTTTATGGCCAAGCATGGTCGGGGTTTGGTGTGCGTGCCCATCACACGGGAGAAAGCTCATGCATTGGACCTGGACTATATGGTCACCGATGGGGCCGATCCGGATGAAGCGGCATTTACGATCTCCATTGATCATAAACAGTTGACCACAACGGGTATTTCGGCATCCGACCGTGCCAATACAATACGGGAACTGATAAACCCCAAGGCTGATCCGTCTGATTTCCGCAAACCGGGGCATATCTTCCCCCTTGTGGCTGTTCAGGGTGGAGTATTACGCAGGGCCGGTCATACGGAGGCTGCCATCGACTTATCCCGGCTTGCAGGTTTTGAACCTGCCGGTGTCATCTGCGAGATTATGCGCGACGACGGTGAGATGGCCAGGCTTCCGCAATTGATAGTGATGGCAGAGAAATTCGGCCTGAAACTGGTTACAATCAAGGATCTGATTGCCTACCGGATGAAGCACGAATCCCTGGTACAGGAGGCTATATCCATTGATATGCCTACCATTTATGGCGATTTCACACTCCATGCTTTCCAGGAAACGACAACCAGCGATACCCATCTCGCCTTCACCAAGGGCAAATGGAAAGAAAATGAACCGGTGCTTGTCAGGGTTCACTCGGCAAACCCATTGGGTGATACGTTTGGAAGCAAAAGAAGCGACAAAACAGAATTGCTGCACCAGGCCATGCGTATGGTTGAGAAGGAAGGGAAAGGTGTGGTACTTTATATGGACCAGATGAGCCGCGATTTCGGACTTATCAATCAACTCAAATCGCTGCAACTGCAGGATGAGGGGCACAGTGTAGAACAGATTAAAAATAAACTTGGCATCCGGATGGACTACCGGGATTACGGAATTGGCGCCCAGATTTTGCATGCACTGGGTGTTCGAAAACTTCGGCTGCTAACCAATAACCCGGTAAAGCGGGTAGGGCTTAATAGTTTCGGCCTTGAAATGGTCGAAGAAGTACCCATCCCGATCGATCACGTGAACCTGGATCACCCCCATACCAAACTCGACAAGCCAAACACCGGCAAAGGGTTTTTGAAAAGCCTGATGCTGGAGTAATTCGGTTATCAGTAATCAGTAATCGGCATCGGCTGTCTGTAGCCGGTTGTGCGTTTGACACAGGCGCCTTTCCGGCCGGCTAGTCTTTATTTTTTTCCCAAACATGGTCTTCGGAAACCTGGTCTTCGGCTTCAGAGTCCGGTGCAGCGTTCAACCCCTCTCCCTGTGATTTTCCATCCTCGTTAGCGGCCTCATCTCTATGCTCTCCTGACAAATCCAGATCCGGACTTTCCAGACGTTCGGCGGGCACTTCCCCATTTTCTTCATTCTCCATCGGTAATATTTTTTTATGAAATATCAGCATGGCGATGATGGAGGTGCTGATAGCAATATCCGCTACATTAAAAATATAGGGGAAAACCGGGGTTTCATTAATCCTGAGAGTGAAATGAATAAAATCGATAACATGTCCATGCAGCACGCCTCCATAACCCTCAATCAGGCCCATAGTCAGGCGGTCTGTGATATTGCCTAATGCCCCTCCGATAATCAATCCCATGCAAAACAGGTAGGCCCTATTCGCCACATGCAGGGTCTTAAGTATATAGATCAAAATACCGATGGTTGCCAAAATTGCCACCACACTGATAGCCGGGGTGGACAACCAGTCCATTCCCAGGGCCATTCCCGGGTTTTGGGTATAATTGAATGCGAGCCACCCCTCAATGACCTCATAACGATGAAGTTCAAGGGAATATCGCACCCAGTGCTTTGTCACCTGATCAATAATCAGGACGATAATTGCCGGGGAAAATAGAAATAGAAGCTTTTTTGTTTTCAGAGACAAATCGTATCTATATTGATTATCGACGTTTCAACTTTGCTTCAATGCTTAGTTGCGTATGGGGTACGGCTTCCAGCCGGCCTTTCGATATTTTCTTACCGGTCACCTTGCACACGCCATAGGTCTTGTTATCTATCCTTTCAAGAGCATCGTCCAGGTAACGAATAAACTTTCTTGTTCTGTTAAACAACATATAGGTTTTTTCCCTTTCCTGCGCATCCGTGCCGGCATCGGCCATATGAAAGGAATAGGCAGATTCATCCGATGCATTTTCCATACTTTCGCGCAATGAATTTTGAAGTGATTCCATCTCCTGCTCAGCTTCATCTCTTTTTTTAATAATTATATTGCGGAAATATTCAAGTTCTTCATCGTTGTATGGAGAAACTCGGTCCTTGGTTTTATTCTTATTTGAACTAGCCATATTTAATCATTTTAATTGTTTGTATTTCGCTTGATGGAGATTTCGCATGTACCACCTTCAATGTCCCAGGATTTAACGAAATCAGGCTGTTTTAATCCCTGATCCTGTATTTCGTCAGCTAAAGTTTCTGTTTTAATATAATTGTTCATAGAGGAAACCGCGTCCATAATTTTTTCATCACCTTCAAAACCGATGTATATACGGTCTGTAACATCATAGTCGGCCTCTTTGCGCATATTCTGGACCCGGTTTACAAATTCACGCGCCAGTCCTTCACGGACAAGGTCGTCTGTGAGTTCGGTATCGAGGGCTACCGTAATATTTTTTTCGGTTTCAACCGACCATCCTTCAAGTCCGGTTCGGATAATTTCCAGGTCATTTTTCCCGAGCCGGACAGTTTCCTTCTTATCGAGCTCAATCTCAATATACCCTTTTTTCTCATAATCACTGATATCTTCCGTAGTTAATGACGCAACTTTTTGAGCAACAGATTTCATTTTTTTACCCAGCTTCTTGCCCAACACCGGGTAATTCGGTTTAGCTGATTTACTTACAATTTCGGAATCATCATCAACAAACTCTATATCTTTAACGTTAACCTCATCCAAAATTATACTTTTAACAGACTCAACGACCGAACGTTCTTCTTTATCCATCGGCAGGATAATCCGGGAAAGTGGCTGTCGCACATTAATATCAATCTGGTTCCGAATCCGAAGCACAGTAGAAGTTATGGTTCGGGCCACTTCCATCCGGTGTTCAAGCTGCTTGTCTATGGATGTTTCCTGCACCGTCGGGTAAAAAGAGATATGAACGGAATCCTCATCCTGGCCGGTAACAGTGTTCAGGTTCCGGTACAACCATTCTCCGATATACGGAGACACGGGACTCATCACTTTAGCCAGGTCCACAAGGCATTCGTACAGTGTCTGGTAAGCCGCTGTTTTATCAAGACTTTTGCCCTCTTTCCAGAACCGTCGCCTGTTTCTTCGCACATACCAGTTGCTGAGTTCTTCTACGAATTTCTCGATTTCCCGGACTGCTTTCGTGGGCTCAAAGTCTTCCAGGGTCTCATCAACTAACTTGATGGTTGTATTCATTCTTGAAATAATCCATCTGTCCATTTCAGTTCGCTCCGCATGCGCCAGGGATTTACCTGAATAGGTAAAACGGTCGATATTGGCATACATCGCAAAAAATG
>SKRC01000134.1 GCA_007118695.1 Balneolaceae bacterium
TAAAAAATTCATTTATGAAAACCAAAAATCAGTAAAAGAAACCACAAATTCTAAAAATATTTCTTCATATCCTGAATGAATACTTGATCAGAAAATAAAAATCACCTAACATAGATGCCTTTATAATTCGACTTGCATTCCCGGATGACATCGATTTTGTAATATCCACCTATTCAAGAATATTTAACTTAACAATCGAATTCATTCGGTAAACACACAAATTAATTTAACTTGAATACTCAATAACTAACCGAATAAACCTAATGTCAGATCCAACCGAATCTCAGACACCTTCTACAGAAACCGGGAATAAAAGTCAAGGATGGTTTCGTTCACTCGGTCCGGCAATAATTGTTGCATCAGTAGTACTTGGGCCTGGCAGTATTTACCTTGCTTCGGCCATTGGTGTGGAATTCGGATACTCTGTATTATGGGTTCCCCTTTTTGCAACTGCATTAATGATCTGTCTTGTTATGATCGCAGCCCGTTTGGGTGTAATCTACGAACGAACACTACTTGACGAGCTTGCTCATCGTATGGGCAGGCCAGCTGCGGCATTTGTGGGTTTAATTGTTTTTCTGATTGCCACCAGTTTTCAGACCGGTAATAATGCCGCGATACTCTTTGCTATCGATCCACTGATCGAACTTTTAACCGATCAACCTGCAGAACAGGTACGAGGATGGGGAACTTCTTTTACGATACTCATACTTCTAAATGGATTCATTCTTGCCGTTCTCTTTGGATTTCGCCGGCTGTATTCCCCTCTTGAAAAACTGATGATCGGGCTGGTCATGTTAATGCTGATCGGTTTTTTTGTTAACCTTGTATTCGCCGCACCGTCAGCACTGGAAATCGGCCGCGGATTGATTCCATCCCTGCCTCAAGCAGGTGAAGGGGAAAGCCCCCTTAATTGGACACTGGTTTTGGGATTTTTTGCTTCAACTGTATCGATTGCCGGTGTTTTCTACCAGTCTTACCTGGTCAAGGAAAAAGGCTGGACGATCAAAGATGTTAAGCGCGGAATGACCGATTCGCTTCTCGGTATTGCAATTCTCGGATTTGTCTCCGCAATTATCATGATCACAGCTGCAGCAGTTCTTCACGACCGGGTTGATGCAGTCGCTATCGGTTCGGCAGCCGATGTAGCACGGCAGCTTGAACCCCTGTTTGGCCCGGCCGCGGTGATCCTGTTTAGCATGGGGCTCTTTGCCGGTGCTTTTTCATCATTTATGGTCAACTCCATGATTGGTGGTACATTGCTGGCTGACGGGCTTGGCAAAGGCGGGATGATGGACCAGAGTTCAACGCGATGGTTTACCACTTTAGTTCTTTTGTTGGGTATGGGCATTACCCTGGCTTCAGGTGGAACTGCTCCAGCCGAGGTCATCACATTTGCACAGGCACTGACCGTACTTGGACTTCCCGTGCTTGCACTTACTATGGTTTACCTGGTAACCCGAATCGAACTGACCGGAGAACGTGCAATTCCCATGTGGATGAAAATCGTTCTGATTATCGGGTGTATTGTCGTCTTTCTGCTTGCCGGTCGTACGGCGTACAATCTCTTTTTTATATGATTCCCGCAGATGCACCTTACCAGGGGATTTTTTTGAAATCAATTTTAACGGCTTTTTTTCTTTTGATTTTTATTTGGCCTGTTCATGGTCAAAAACTCAATGCCCCCTATCAATTAAATATTAAAAAAGCACCTTCTCCGATAATTATTGACGGAATACTGGATGAAAAAGCCTGGCAGGAGGCTGAAGTGGCTACCGATTTCCATATGGTTTCCCCCATGGATACGAGTCATGCTTTGTTGCGTACGGATGTACGAATGACTTATGATGATGAGTATCTTTACATTATTGCAGTGTGTTATCGCTCAGGGTCCGGTCCCAATGTAGTACAATCGCTTCGCCGGGATTTCTCTTTTGGCAGAAATGATAACTTTTTAGTATTCATAGATCCATTTGATGATCAGATGAACGGGTTTTCATTCGGAGCGAATGCAGCAGGAGCTCAATGGGATGGGCTTATGTATAATGGAGGAAGCGTTAACCTGAGTTGGGATAACAAATGGTTATCAAAAGTTAAAAATTACGACGATAAATGGATATTTGAGGCGGCTATCCCTTTTAAATCCCTGCGATATAATGATGATATCACCAAATGGGGAATCAACTTCAGCAGATTTGACGTTACAAGTACTGAAAGGTCAAGCTGGGCTCCAGTACCGCGACAATTTCCCACAGCAGCTTTGGCCTATACCGGATCTCTGATTTGGGATACCCCTCCCCCTTCGACCGGCACAAATATCTCTTTAATTCCCTATACATTAGGTGGATACTCCCGGGATTTTCAATTCTCCGACTCGCATACTTACAGGGGAGACATCGGGCTGGATGCTAAAATCGGCGTAAGTTCATCCCTGAATCTGGACCTGACAATAAACCCTGATTTTTCTCAGGTGGAAGTAGATGAACAGGTAATCGACCTCGATCGTTATGAGCTTTTCTTTCCTGAACGGCGTCAATTCTTTCTTGAAAATGAAGACATTTTTGCCAATTTCGGAAATCAGAATATACGGCCATTTTTTTCCAGAAGAATAGGACTTGAGTCACCTATTGATTTCGGAGCAAGGATGAGCGGTCAGATCAACCGGGACTGGAGAATGGGTATAATGAATATGCAAACCAGAGGCGTTGATCAACCTCACCATCCATCGCAAAATTTTTCAGTCATTTCTTTAAAAAGAAGGGTTTCTTCCCGGTCAAATATCGGAATGATTTTTGTTAATAAGCAATCCCTTAGCCTTGAAACAGACCCGGAGACAGATGATTCAGAATATTCTGCATTTGATCGAAATGCAGGTATTGAATATAACCTTGCCTCATCCAATGATCTTTGGAATGGGAATGTCATGCTGTTAAATTCTTTTTCTCCCGGCATTTCAGGCAGAACGGCCAGTCATGCGGCCAGTATGCGTTATTCCGACGGAAATTGGAACATTAATTGGGCACATGAATATGTCGGGCGTGATTATAGTGCTGAAGTGGGGTTTGTTCCCAGAAGAGGCTATATCAGATTCAACCCCCAAATCAGTTATTTGCATTTTCCAGGAGGAAGCAGGGTTTTGAACCATGGCCCTTCCATTATCGCATCGAACTATTTTGATGAGTCTTTTCAAATCACCGATTATGAAATTCGGATGACTTACAATGTCAATTTCCGGAGTGGAAGTTCAGTTAAAGGTTGGATTTTCAACACTTTTGCAGAATTACTGAACCCTTTCGATCCGACCAATATTTCCGGATTTACTCTTGACCCGGGCACTCGGCACGACTGGAAAAGCTACGGTGCAGCTTACTCTTCTAAAGCTCAAAGTCTTTTTACATATAATATATCAATGCAATATGGTGGTTTCTATGCTGAGGGAACACGTTTTTATTTCGCTTCTGAGTTGGGCTACCGATTCCAGCCATATGTAAATGTAGCAATCAATACCAGCTACAATAGACTGCAACTTCCGGAATTATGGGGACGTTCCGATTTTTGGCTGACAGGTACACGCTTAGATATAACATTCACCAATAATTTATATCTGACCACTTTTACTCAATACAACGAACAACTTGAAAACGTGAATATAAATACCCGTTTTCAATGGCGGTTCCAACCCGCTTCCGACCTTTTTATCGTTTATACCGACAATTACCTCCCCAATTCGTTTTCTGTAAAAAACCGTGCATTGGTTTTCAAATTTACCTATTGGTGGAATGTATAGTCCCTTTTCACTTTACACTAATCCATCAATGCCCGCAGTTCTTCGGGAGTCCAAATATCCTGGCGATTTTCACTTTCACTTCGAATCCGTGCAACATCCTCAGCCTCGATCGGGCTTCCCTCGTTGCCCCAGGCTTTCCGGATATACGTAAGGATTGCAGCAATTGTCTGATCATTCATAAAGTCATGGGCAGGCATAACACCAGCGATGTTAACTGCCTGTCGTGGATTTTCAGCTACTCCACCCTCGAATCCTTGCAGTATAAGTCGTACAAGTATATCCGGCTCAGTATGTACCCATTCGCTGCCTGCGAGTCTCGGTCCGATCCCGCTTACA
Organism: Balneolaceae bacterium; assembly: GCA_007118695.1. Lineage (GTDB taxonomy): Bacteria > Bacteroidota > Rhodothermia > Balneolales > Balneolaceae > SKRC01. The sequence goes on from SKRC01000134.1 coordinate 4,124, forward strand.
CCTTCTCCATCTCCGCCATGACAGGCCATACAGCTGCCGTATAATCCCTGCCCTCTTTCAAACAATTCTCTTTGGGCCTCAGTCAGATGCTCAATATCCACTTCATCCACACCTGCCTCAGCATCGGCAAGGCTTGTTAAAATCATTTCAAACTCTTCACCGTGTTCTTCATCCCAACCATAATCGTTACGTAATACTGCTGCCAGTGCAGCCTCACGTTCGTATACTCCTGTCAACGCCATTTCCCTGAAATATTCACTGTCTGAATGTTTATTCAGGATCGCAGCCATCCAGTCTATAACCCTATCTTCGGAAGATTCCCCTAGCGAAGCCAACAACTGGAGCTGTACGAAAGGAGCAGATTCAGAATGAACCAGGTCTTCCAGCCTGGCAAGGACTTGATCATTTCCATTTGCAATTGCCGGTTCGAGGATGCGAACCGCAGCAGCACGAATCCTGGGATGTTCATCATCAAGTGCATGTATAGCTGTCTCAGTTAATCTGTCCAAACTATAGGCCGATCGCTGGTACCCTTCAAGAGTCCAGAGCGCTTGTAATCTCGTATAATCTTCAACCGTTTCGCTCCTGACAAGCACTTCAAGTTGTGGTAATACTTCACCAGGTGAACACTGAACAAGTATCTGTTGTGCCTGATCACGCAGTAATCCATTTTTGTGACTCAGATAATCAATTAAATCATTCGGAATCAGTTCACTGAATTTTGGTGTATTGTAATCTATCTCCCTGTCGTCTCGCACTATTCGATAGATCCGGCCATACATTCCAAAAGGTTTGTGCAGTTCATGCTCTTCAATGTGATCGCGAAGATGGTCGGTTAAGAACCTGGCATGTTGTATGATGCCACGGTACATATCTACAACATACAACGCTCCATCCGGAGAATTATACATATTTACGGGGCGAAAACGCTCGTCGGTGGAAGTAAGGAATTCACGACCTTCATAAGCAAAATGAGCTTCTGCTTCTATTTCTGCAGGATCATCGTCAAGGATCAGACGCTTGATAAAATTAGCTGCCGGTTCTGGCGTGAATGCATTTCCACGATACTCATCGCCAAACTGGTCACCACGATAGACTACGGGGCCAAGCGTGGATGTTGCTCTTTTTAGTGTCCCATCTGTACGTACTTCTTGCTCAATTCGGTAACTGCGATTTGTACCTACTGCATGTGCCGGCCACATCGGTTCATTGGGCGCAATGCTCGGATTTTTTCCAGCACTTACTTCAAACAATGGGTGCCGTTCGCTATAACCATAAGGGACAAAGTGTGTCTGTAACGGCCTTGTATTATTTGCGGAATACAATCGCCCCCAGTCATCCTGTGTCATTCCCCACTGCCCAAGCCGCTTAAAAGGCCGGGTTTCCCAGTTCCCATTAACCTTTCGCAAACTTTTTCTTGCATCTTCAGCACTGTGAATCCAATTATCCATGCCCCACATCAATGCATTGGGCAGACTTTCAACATTTGTTACATTTGGGTCTCCATATTCGTCAGTGATCATTTCCCGTGTATCTCCCTTACCGTCTCCATTTGTATCCCTTATAAACCAAACATATGGAGGTTCTCCGACCAGAACTCCATCAGTTAATACTTTTATGGATCGGGGTAAAATCAGTCCTTCACGAAATATCCGGTGCGTATCCATTACCCCGTCACCGGAAGTATCCTCAAGAACCACAATACGACCCTTCGGCACTTGTTCGCGGACGGCTGTTTCCCAATCACCCATATCGTGTACCGGCATGTACGATGGCATATCAACCACCCACAACCGGCCGTCGGCATCAATATCCATGGCCACCGGATCGACAATCATGGGTTCATGCGCTACCAGTTCAATTCGAAAGCCTTCTTCCAGTTCAAATCTCTCCATTGCCTGATCCGGATTCAATGGAGGCACTATTAAATCGGCATAAGCTTCATAGTCCGTCACACCGGCATCAGTGCCCGGAGACTGTGCAATACTGGCTGAAAGTGACATACATGTTTCACCCAATGTTCTTTCCTGCTCACAGGAAACCATTGTGATCAGAAAAATGCCCATCAGGGTGTGGAAGAAGACTCTGTATTTTTGCATAAAGTTAATTTTCATTTTAGTAATCTATACTGGTTACGTATTCAAATATTTAAAAAAACCTGTTATAATAATTCTGCTTATAACTTCCTGCAGACATATCCATGTTAAATTCACAAGAAGTCCTGCTGTGTGTAAATCATATTTATGGCTATGAACTTACACGTATCACTCTATCCAGATGGCCCATATAATTGTTTTGTTCATCCAGTGCAGTAAAACGGCCAAGAATAAACTGAAATCGCAAAGGGATCCCCTCTCCTTCCAGTCTCAGAATAAAATCCTGATATGTGCCCCTTAATTCAATCCTGTCATAATTTGCGGAGTCATCAGGATCAATCAATTCATCCGTTAAATTACCATAATAGAGTATTCCCTCATATTCATTGTCGCCAAGATCAGTGACACTTAATTTGGCTTCTATAGCCTCTGCACCATCTTCCAGGAAAATTTTTCCGCTATATTCACCTTCAAATGAAATTCCGGGAGTTTGTTGGGCTATAGCAGACTCGATAAACAATTCCACTGCCATAACATGGGTAATTGTGAGGAATGCCAGAACGCCGAACTTATAGTGTTTTTTTAAAAAATTAGTCATTGATCGGAATAATAATGTTAAAATTTGATCTTAGCTGTTATAACTACCTTCATTTAAATCTACCTTCATTCCAATATTTCACGAAGTTCATCCGGTGACCAGGTATTTCGACGATTGGTGGTCTCCTGACGAATACGTTCGACTTCTTCAGGAATAATCGGGGATGCACTGTTACCCCATGATTGACGAATATAGGTCAGGATAGCGGCAATATCTTCATCAGATATAAAGCCATGTGCCGGCATTACTCCGGGTACATTTTCACCTCGTTCGGCTGCGCCACCTTCAAATCCATGCAGCGTGATGCGAATTAGGTATTCCGGACTATTATTCACCCACTCACTGCCGGCTAGTGACGTACCGACTCCAGCCATCCCTCCGCCTTCAGCCCCGTGGCATGCCATACAGACCTGATAACGCTCATTACCCAGTTCAAAAAGATCCCGCTCTGCATCACTCAGGTGATCGAGCTCCAATTCAGGGTGTTCAGCACCAGCTTCAGCAAGTCTTGAAAGCACGTTTTCATAACTCTCACCAAGCTCTTCATTCCAGCCAAATCCGTTTTGCAGAATTTCGGAAAGTTTGGATTCACGTTGATATACACCTGTCATAATCATCTCTTTAAAGTAGGAACTATCTGCATATTTATCGAGAATTTCTGCCATCAAATCAAGAACTCTTTCATCTCCCGACTCTCCCAGCGAAGCAAGCAGTTGAAGATTTACAAAAGAAGCCTGTTCAATGCCGGTCAGATATTCCAGTCGGTCGAGTACATTTACGTTATTACCCGTTATTGCCGGTTCGAGAATTCGAATTGCAGAAGCTCGAATTCGTGGATGGCTGTCGTCAAGTACCTGCAATGCCAGTTCTGTCAACTGCTCATAACCATAAATCGACCGGTTGTATCCTTCCAAAGTCCAAAGCGCCTGTAAACGTGTATAAAATTCAAACTGCTCCCCACTTGCCAACTCCTCCAATATGGGTACTATCTGGTCTGGTGAACATTGAACAAGTACTTGTTGTACCTGATCACGCAACAGGCCATTTTCATGCTGAAGGAATCCGGCCACCTCTACCGGTTTCATTTTGCTGAATGCGGGTGTTTGATAGTCTATCTCACGATCTTCACGCACAATGCGATAAATCCGTCCATACTTTCCGTAAGGTTTGTACAGTTCATTTTCAACTACATAATCACGAAGATGATCCGTCAGAAATCGTGCGTGTTGAAAAAGCCCACGGTACATATCAATAATGTATAGAGAACCGTCAGGAGCGTTATACATATTAACAGGACGAAAACGTTCATCGGTTGAGGTAAGAAACTCACGCTCACGATATGCAAAGTCTGCCTTTGCTTCAATACGTGCCGGATCCTCTTCGATGATATATCTTTTAATCAGGTTGCCTGCAGGTTCAGGTACAAAAGCGTTACCACTATAACCCTCGCCAAACTGGTTGCCCCGATAGATAACCGGGCCGGCAGTAGCGGTAGCCTGTTTAAGTGTTCCATCTTTGCGTACTTCATTCTCCACACGATAACCCCGATTCACTCCTGTAACATGTGCCGGCCACATCGGCTGAGTCGGTGCAATATTCAGGTTCTTTCCTGTTTGAACATCGAAAAGCGGATGTCGTTCACTATATCCGTAGGGAACCAGGTGTGTTTGCAGAGGATTGGTGTTGTGCGATGAATATAATTGACCCCAGTTGTTCTGTGTTAGCCCCCACTGACCAAGCATTCGAAACGGCCGTGTTTGCCATCGGCCATCCACCCTGCGTAAACTTTCCACATCACGGTGAACACTATGTAACCAATTATCCATGCCCCACATTAACCCGTTTGGCATATGTTCTACATTATCGGAAGTGGGATCACCATAGCTGTTGTAAACCACTTCCCGTTTATCGCCTTTACCGTCTCCGTTCGAATCGCTGATAAACCATACATTTGGTGGTTCAGCAACCAGGATGCCATCGGCAAGAACTTTTATCGACCGCGGTAAAATTAAATTCTCACGGAAAATCCGCTTTTTATCCATTTTACCATCTCCGTTGGTATCCTCAAGCACGATTACACGACCTTTTGGCACCTGTTCGCGGGCTGCAGTTTCCCATTCTCCCATATCATGCACAGGCATGTATGAGGGCATATCTACTACCCACAAACGTCCATCGGCGTCGATATCCATGGCAACCGGATCGACTACCATAGGTTCGTGGGCTACCACTTCAATACGAAAACCTTCTTCAAGCTCAAATTTCTCAAGGGCCTGCCGGGGTGATAATGGTGGTATTCCAAGGTCTGCATAGGTTTGATAATCGAACTCTCCTTGTTCAACACCCGGGGCCTGGGCAATACTCCCGGAAAGTGATAGGCAGGTTTCACTCAATGGTTGTTCCGGGCTCTGAAGGAGCCAGACGATCAATCCTCCAATCAAAAAAAGAAATAGAGTAGCGAAAATGAGAGCCCGAAAATTAAGCATGAAAATAAATGAGTTTCAGTTTATTTCTGTTGACTGGATGTTATCTAAGCCGTGGCGATTCATTTGATAGATCATCCGGACCTTTGAAAAAGTCGAAACAACTTACTACAAGAGATGCAAAATTAATAATCCAAATTCTATTCCCAATTTAATTATTCAATCGGAAAACTGACTTCAGCTTTACCTGTGCCTGAATGGAAAATATAATAAGCAGATAAACTGGTAATTTAAACAACTGTTATGAATCGAAGAAAGAAGATTTCTGAAATACGGGGCGGCTGGTCTGATTTGCTCACCTTTTTATACGGATTTCGAATAGTATTGGCCATAATTTACCGGTTACAAACAATCGGTCGTTGGCTGCATCATAGGCAATGCCATTAAGCACATTGATCGGTGACCCTGCATCCCTTGCCATCGGTAAAAGTTTTCCCAGGTCGATGCGGCATTCTATCTCTCCGGTATCAGGATTGATGATGGCGATATGGTTGGTAAAAAGTACATTTGCATAAATCTTACCGGAAACCATCTGAAGTTCATTCAGATTTTCTACAGGCTCACCTCGTTCTGTGACTGCCAAACGCCCGGTTTCACGGAATGTCTCCGGATCAAGAAAACGCAGATACGCCGATCCATCACTCATAATCAAACGTTCACCATCATTGGTAAGCCCCCATCCGCGCCCATTATATTGAAAAGTATGTTTTTTCTCGAATGTCTGTAAATCATATACAAATCCGACACCGGCATCCAACGTCAATTGGATAAGCCGGCCATCCAGTTCAGTTAATCCTTCTCCAAAATATTTTGAATCTAATTTATGTATTTGGATAATTTTGCCAGTTTCAAGTTCAACTTTTCTTACACTGGAACGGCCGCGCAATCCGGTGCTTTCATAGAGATATCCATCCAGAAATAGTAGCCCCTGTGTAAAAGCTTCGGGATCGTGAGGATAGGTATTGACGATTTCAAAGTCGTGGAAAACATGTTGGGTATTCATGTACTCGGATGTATGGGCACACCCTGTAGTTCCAATCAGGATTAGCAGTGTCAGCACAAGGAGCCCGGCCAGTCGATTTGCATACATACCTGGCAGATGATACAGGTTCAGATTTACTCCACTTTTTACTCCCATTACAATACTTTTCCGGTTTAATGGTATTAAATATCATAATCGATTTCAGGGTAAAAATAGGCATTTAGTTTGATTCAACTTCAGCCATCTTTACTTCAAGAAGTTCGTTTCCTCACTGCATAAGCGGATAACGGTTGAATTAATCCGAAAACTCCCTTATAGTCAGACCCGGCACAGATACTGCATGCGTATGCTGTTCTGTGAAAAAAGTGAAAGAACTGTATATTGCATATTAATGCAAGCAATCGGAGCATGCAAGAAGTAATGTATTCTACACGGAAATGGTGTATTTACTGAACTAATTGTAAGATTGTAAGGAGACTTTGCAATACCAGGCTCATTTTTTGAACGCGTCAACTATTTTTGTTCCAGATCAATGCCAGCGGGATTTCAAAACCGCAGCCACGATCGCTGTCGGGGTAAGGATTTTGAAATCCCGATAACGACCCGACATCTGTCGGGTGGCAAAAAGACGCTGTTGCAAAGCCGTCTAAAAGAATTGAATAATCAGAACCTTTATATTTAGAGATAAAATTATGGCAGAAAAAAAGTTTGGAGTTGGAATCGTTGGTCTTGGCAATATTTCCGATATACACGCCCAGGCTGTTAACTTAAGTGATTATGGCCGGTTGGCAGCTGCCTACAGCAGCACTAAAGAAAAAGTTCAAAAGTTCAGCGATGAACACCAGGTTAAGGGATATACCGATTACAAAGATTTTCTTAATAATCCGGATGTTGATGTGGTTTCTATCTGCACGCCGAGCGGTACCCACCTCGATTTTGGCAAACAGGCTGCGGAGGCAGGTAAGCATGTAGTTGTAGAGAAACCCATTGAAGTTTCTCTGGAGCGTGCAGGTGAACTGATTAGCAGTTGCCGGGAAAATGGAGTCAAACTGGCCGTAATATATCAAAGCCGGTTTACCGATGATGCCATAAAAATGAAACAAGCTATTGATAAGGGTGAAATCGGAGATGTTTTTATGGCCTCGGCATCCGTAAAATGGTTCCGGGATGAGGAGTATTATACCAGTGCCCCCTGGCGGGGAACCTTTGAACTGGATGGAGGTGGAGCGGTGATTAACCAGTCCATACATACCGTCGATCTGTTGCAGTGGATACTTGGAGATCTGGATTCAATCCAGGCTTACAAAGGAACATTTACCCATAAAAATATGGAAGCCGAAGACAATGCCGTAGCGACATTCCGCTTTAAATCCGGTTTGATCGGAACTTTCACCGCCTCCACCTCTATCGTACCCCCATTCCCCAGAAGGATTGAAGTTCACGGAACCAAAGGGACGGCCGTACTGGATGAAACCACTTTTGTCCTGTTGAAATCCGAGGAAGATTTAAAGAGCGACGGGCAGGTCAAGGATGCTACAGGAGGGGCAAGTCCGTTGGCCCATTTCCAGGCCGATCCTCATAAAAATCAGTTCAATGCCATTTTCGATGCCATCCTAAATGACAGGGAACCTCCGGTGAGCGGTCCGGACAGTCTCAGATCACTGGCATTCGTAACAGGGCTCTATAAATCGGCAAATGACGGGCGCCAGGTTTCCGTAGAAGAACTGATCAAACGTTATTCAGCATAGCAGCACGCAGCCCCATTTCGAGGCCCCGTAACTCTGCCAGTCCTCGTAACCGGCCAATACAGCTGTACCCGGGCAATGAGTTTTTCTGCAGGTCACCGATCATAGCGTGGCCATGGTCGGGCCGCATCGGAATCTCCAGGTCAGCCCGGCCTTGTTTCTGCCGGGTTGCCTGTTCCCTGATAAGTGCTGCCATCACCGCTGACATATCCACACTCCCTTCGAGATGGTTGGCCTCATAAAATGTTCGCCCGGATTCTCTTTGTACATTTCGCAAATGTACAAAATTGATCCTCTGCCCCAGCCTTTTCACCATCCCGGGCAGATCATTGTCAGATATAGCTCCATATGATCCGGTGCAGAGTGTAAGGCCGTTGAATGGAGAATCCACGACTTCAATTAATGACCTGGCGTCCTGTTCTGTACTCACCACGCGCGGCAGGCCAAACAGTGAAAATGGAGGATCGTCGGGATGAATCGCCATTCGCACGCCGGCATCCTCTGCTGCAGGAATAATCTCACGTAAAAAATCATAAAGATGGGATCGCAGATCATCTGCTGTGATTCCTTTATAGGTATCTAAAATTTCCTGAAATTCCTCCAGGGTATACCCCTCTTCCGAACCGGGCAGACCAGCCAAAATAGTTTTGGTTAAAGTATCTTTTTGATTCTCATTCAGTTTTTCAAAATACACCTTCGCTTCACGGATCAACTGGCCGGGATAATCTTTTTCAGCTAATGGCCTTTGTAAAATAAAATGATCAAATACTGCCATGGCAACTTCGTCGAACCGTAAGGCTTTTGACCCATCTTCGATTTCGAATTCAAGATCCGTTCTGGTCCAGTCAAGAATCGGCATAAAGTTGTAACAAACCGTTCGGATCCCGCATTTACCAAGGTTGCGTATGGATTGTTTATAATTTTCGATCCAGGTTTTATACTGTCCACTTTGCCGCTTGATATCTTCATGAACCGGGATACTTTCGACAACCGACCACCGCAAACCGGTATCCTCAATTCGTTTTTTATAGGTATTGATCTCGTCGACCGGCCAAATTTCTCCGATGGGCAAATGATGCAATGCAGAAACAATACCCGTCGCCCCCGTCTGCTTGACATCCTGAAGGGTTGTTGTATCATCCGGGCCGAACCACCGCCACGTCTGTTCCAGTTTAATATCAGACATTTCTTTTGAGAGTTATTTAATAGTTTGAAATGAAATATTGAATGGCCAATATCTGCCCGGTATTCAAAACGGTATTCGTTTCCACCTTTATGGCCACTTTTGGATCCCGACTTTCCACGTACGGGTGTCAGCCTGATCCATTCAACGCCAGTTCTCTGGCCTGTGTGGTAATATAGTATTTTGTAATCATGTTAGGCACCTCCCAGTCAGGAAGTTTGCCATCGGCAAGATAACCGTAGAATGATTCCGCAACTTTACCGAAATGGGCTTCATGGCCCAGATAAAATTCCCCGGGGATCACCAGTTTCCACCCCTCATCCGCCTCAACAAAGTCGAGGCCGGGGAAATCCGTTTGTAATTCTGAAATCGACTTTTCCAATATCGACTTTAACTCTTGCTTTTTCATCCCATCGGCAGGCTCGACAAAAAGTGTACTGACAAAATTCTGCTCCGGCCCCTGGCGAATGACCAAATCGGCTCGCGTTCCGCGCAACATCGAAAAATGAGTGTCACCGCCACCGGCCGGAGGTTGATAATCCCACTGGACTATAACTTTTGTATGATGACCGCGCAGTGTGAACAGCATATCGCCGTTTGAATAATAAGGAAGCTCCCCATCCACAAGGTGATCGTTCAGGAAACCCGGGAAATCCGGCTTGCCGGTGATGGTCTCAAATTGTTTGCGGGTGATTACGGTCGGCCTGCGATTTGCTTTGAGCATCTCTACTTCCTTGCGGTAGTCAATAGCTTCATCCGGGAAACCACCCCACATGGCTAAATCAACCAGGTGAGTGGTTATGTCCACTATTCCTTCCCCTTGCTGTCTGACATCGAAATACCAGGGGGGTCGCTGAAGTGTCTTGCCCGATACCTTTTTTAACAGGTGATGCGTATTCTTTTTAACAATCGCCGGGTCGTCGGGAGACCCTTTGCGCAGCTCACCAAACAGTTCACTGATTTGTGAAAGCCGGCGTTGAATATTTGAAGTCACTTCCATGCGTTCGGTCATAATATCGTACAGAAGCACATTGTTCTTCTCTGCTGATTCAAATGCCTCGACCAGAAGCTGCCAGTTCTTTTTGTCAATGGCCATTGGCTTATCGGAAAGCACATTAATTCCATGGTCGACAGACTTTTTGATATACTTGGTTTTCCGGCCGTTATTCCCCGCAGTGATCATCACATTTCCTGGTCGTTCTTCAAGCATTCGTTCCAAAAAATCGGGACCTTTATAAACTTCAATTTTCCAATCGGTTGGGTTTTCATCGCGATTGTTAAAACCGTTGATACGTTCCAAATGCATCTTCAGATCCGGCCCTTCCGGTGCATAGATATGAACGGTGGGATCAACCTGTGGAATCATATATTTTTGAACCAGTGCCGCATGAAAATGAGCCGGATCGAGCGTCATGATCCGTACTTCATTTGGGGCATTGGTAAAATTATCATTTTCGGAAGAAGAGTCAGGTTTGGGTAATGTCATTTGTTTCGAATCATTTTAAAAGTTTCAATTTCAATATGTCTTAATAACCGGCTGAGATACGAATCGCAAATATCAACTGACCTGCAACGGGGATTGAAATTTAATGTTGAATATTAATTATAGGTATTCTTTTGGTTAGTTAATTTAATGAATAATTCTCGCATCTGGTGTCGTTTCACCCCTGCGTTATGGGGTAATTCGAAGAAAAATTTGCTCCTGGCAATGCGAAAAACAGGTGTATAGCCATAGCTGCGTGCATATTTATTAAAACAGCCAGGAATAAAAAGAATCCCGACAAGATGTCGGGAGCCCCACACAAGTATGATTGACTTGACATCAGTACTTTATCAGATCAATAACAAAGCTTAAAATCATACCGGTGTTAAGGTAATAAAATTCAGCAGACAACTTCCACTTGCAAGCAGCGTCGAATCAATCATTCCACGATTCCTCTCACTATCTCTGCCCATCCATGTACCTCCGCATATGCAGCTACTGTACAAAACGTATCGGCTGGGAGAAGATCATATCCACGATTCCAATGGGCTCCCCGTCAGCCGGGTCCACATCGTTACCTCCCGAACTACCCCGTTTGTCGTGAATTCGCGCGATCTCGTAAACATTTTTCTCAGCCAGGATCTGGGGTGTCAGCCGTTCTCCGTCATTGTGTGTGTCCGGGTAAGCGAACACTTCGATACGAACAAATTTGCACTCGATGGAGCCATCTTTTGTGATCGGTAGTTCGTATTCGACCTCTTTCCGCCCATCTACGATGTGACCGACTCCCTTGTCCGTGATAAACCGGAATTGTACATTGGGACGTTCCTCTTCATTTTGTCCATCTACGGCAACACGAATAGCCCGGGGCAGACCGGTATCCGCGCGGACCACTTCGATATTTGTAAAGTAGAATTCACTGTAATCGTAAGGTTGCTGTACATGGTTATTCTCGTCGACCATTTCCCATGAGCCAAGAGATCCAAAAAATTGGCCCTGCCGATAGGCTAACAGTGCATCCTGTTCTCGCTGTTGCGTAGTTCGCCCAACCGGATCGGGCACGAGCAGGATGTTGCGGCCGCGACCCTGAAGCCGGTGGTCCTTAACAAAAAATCCGAACGCCCTGCGGCCACTGTTTAGTACCCTGTCCCAGTGTTCATAATAGCTCAAGTGCGGCTCTTCATTTTCAAGACCGAACCAACGGCGGTGGTTCCAGACTTCCACTCCCAGAACCCGCTCATCGAAATCGAGCATTTCAATGGTGTCCTCTACCGGGTGCCTCGGGTGGTTGATGATGATGCCTCCACCACCCGGATATTGCAGTCCCTCGATCGGTGTACCATCTTTGTTCCTGCGGTTTCCATCCAACGCCTCGCGATATGCTTGCTGCCACGGCCGGTTAACCCCCTGCATGACGCGTATCCGGTCGATACGCGTGGTCTGCGGATCGAACTCCACACGCATATTCACCTCGGATGAAGTGACGCAGAAGTAGATGGTATCCTGCCCGTCGTCCCGGTAGACTTCATTTTCGATACGCCCGTCCCCAATCCGCTCAAAGGTGCTGCGATCACACCGCTCAGCCCCTTCGATTGTTAGAAAGACCTCGATCTTGTCGCCGACGCCGGCATTGACTGCATCCCTTCGCAGATCCAGCCGGTAGACCCCTTCTCCCGGACTATGAGCTTCCGGGTTAAATATATTCAGGTCTTCAAAAGTGTATTCGAACGGTGTTTTTTCCCAATCCACGTCAAACTCGGTACTAAATCCACGGCCATACCCCGTTGTGTAAAAGCTGCCGATGGTCGTGAAATGCAAACTGTGGTCGGTAGCCGCGTGGTGCTCGGCATTGGGTGAAGCGACGATATCTTCACGGCCCCGAAGGAACTCGTCGGGCAGCGGCCAGGTGGGCTCGGAAGGGTAATAATTGCTGAGAGCAAAATGACGGATCCCCATTTCATAGATTTCCTCCCACCCCTCCTGCGACCGGCTGTGTAGGTGAGACCCCGAATGTAGATAGTAAATGTTTTCCCAGTCGATCTGTTCGTATGGATTGTCTATCTCTACCAGCGTGGCATCGGTCCGACAGGCTGATAAGCATGTGACTATCACTAACAGGATAGGGAGCCACGTCTTTAAAACAACATTGCAGATTTTCATGATCTTTTCAGTATAAATAGGGTTTCCTCAGATATCTATAATTGTCTGTACAATAATAATTTATAGAAGGCTTTGAAAAACCTTTCGTTGTTCAATTCTAAAATGAAACATCAGTTCAAGGCATCATTTATGGATTAACAGACACTTTTGTCTGACCTGAATTTGATTCGAAGACAGTTTAACAGGTGACTTTGAGAAGCCGGATATTTTATCTAAGATCAATACTATAAACAATATTACAACAGAATCGATGAAATGGAAAAAAGTACTGAAGTAAAAACAGGTAATGTATTGCAAGCCAAACGATACTACTCCGGTTTCGAACTGGCTCATGATACCTATAACTCCATTTCAGCTGCCAGCGACGGGCGCATATATTATGTGCTCTCTTCGCAGTCATATGAAAAAGCTGGCCGCATCTACGTCTATGATCCTATGAAGGATAGCACACAATTTCTAGCTGACCTGGATCATATTTGTGGGGAAAAAGATTCTAAAACTATCCCACAGGGGAAGAGCCATACCAATTTTTACGAAAAAGATGGGAAATTATATGTTTCCACACACGTGGGTTTCTATGAGATGATCGATGGCATGGAACGCTTACCCGTGAATCCACCTGCAGGTTATAATCTTTATCCGGGTGGACATATCCTATCTTACGATCTAAAAAGCAAAAAATTTGAAGATTTGGCAATAGCACCTCACGGTGAAGGTATTGTGGCGATGACAATGGACAAGAAACGGGGACACATCTACGCTACCACCTGGCCGTCCGGATATTTTCTTCACTATAACATCGAAAAAGGAACTCTTTCAGACCTGGGCAAGTATACTGCAAATGGAGAGGCAGGTACACCCGGGGAGGATTACCGTGTATTATGCCGATCGTTATTTGTTGATCCCGAGACCGGGGCAGTCTATCTGTCAACTTCCGAAGGAGATATCCTCACCTACTCACCCGGCGCAGCCTCACTCAAAATTGCCGAGGAGGTCAACCTGAGACTCGACTATTTTGGCACCTATGATCCGGCCATGCCGGGAAGCATGGGGTATAACTGGCGGCAAGTGATCTGGTACCCCCCCGAAGAAGTCGCCTACGGGGTCCACGGCAACTCCGGTTATTTGTTCCGCTTCGATCCGCGTAAACCGGAGCTTGAGCTCGTCGACCGGATCACTTCCCTGCCATCAAAGAAGAGTGGAATGTATGATCAGTTCAGTTACGGGTACCTCGGTTTTGACCTTGGCCCGGATGGAGAGACCCTTTATTACCTTACGGGAGGCCCGGTATATGCCGGAGGCAAACGTGTGGAAGGGGTAGATAAAATATCAAAAGGAGGAGCCAAAGGGCTTGAAAATCTTCACCTGGTTACGTATAACCTTCCAAAACGGGAATATATGGATCACGGACCTGTATTTTATGAAGATGGCAGCAGGCCGACCTACGTCAATTCCATTGCACTGGATAGAACCGGGAATGTTTATACACTCGCCAGATTCAATCACAACGAGAAAGTCATCCAGGACCTGGTAAAAATCGAGAATCCTTTTTCAGTATAAAAGCAGGTAAATTTTCATTGAGTTACCCGCTAAAATAATTCGGGCGATTCCTTTCCGGCAGGCGATTCAGGCATGGCTGAATCACCCTGTAGGCATTTTCCCCCAGTATCTTCTTTTTCGATGAGAGCGGAAGTCGGGAATAGACCACCCAACCGAGCTGTTGCCGCGGGTCCCGCATAGGCAGGTCGGAGCCATAAACGATCCTGTCGTCTCCGACATGTTCCGAGATATACTCGATGATACCGAGAGGAACCGACGTAAAAGTCAGCTCTGCATAGACATTGGGGTACTTCTTCATCGCTTCAATCGCTATGTCAGCCCAGGCGAAACTTCCACCTGCGTGAGCAATCACCCAGCGTACATCGGGATATTTTTCTGCCAGAGTTTCTACCTCGAGGCCGTCTCCCCGGGAGCGGTGAATAAGAGCGTAAAGCTTGTGACGGTTGCCGTACTCCCACCATACTTCATAGTCGGGGTGGTGATACTGGATTCCATAAAACGGATATGGTTTCATTCCAATGAAACGCTTGTCTTCATAGAGGGCAGGTATCATCCTGCTTAGTTCACTCTGCGAATAGTGGCTGGGATCAAAGGTAGCAAGGCCCCAGTACCCGGATGGGGCCACATCCAGTGCATCCTTCACACATTCATTCCCGGCCACAGCATCCCCGCTGACCACACCGATCCAGCTCATCATTCCCCCTGCCGGCTGGCGGCTGATCCGGTTCATCATGGAAAAGACTCCTTCAGGGCCGCCATTTTGCATTCGATAGTGCTCGCCTGTACCGTGCAGCCCTTCGTGAAGCATATGCATATGCATGTCGAGCAAGGGCACCGAAAGAGGTTCTCCCCTGCGTGCCATGGCCATCAGCTCATCCTCATCGCGGTTTATCCTCGGTGCCGGTGGTTTTTGTCCATCCAAAAGACGGGCCAGGTTTCCGCCGGCTATTTTCTCACGGGCTTCATCGGGTACTTCTGCATAATCGATGTACATTCTGTGTGCTCCGGCAGACATATCCGGAGTATGAGATGAGAAGATCAGTTGATCGGTCAATCCCTTCTCGTAAAAATATTCAATTCCTTCGTTGATCTGAAACCGGTTAAATGTAATATGCAGATTTCGGTGTTTTTCCACGAGGGGCAGCAAGTAACGCTGTTCACTCCATGCGGCATTTCGCAAAAGTACAGGAAGAGATGGATACAGGCTGAGAAACTCATCAAGTGCCGGCCAGCCTCCGAGTGCCGGGACGGTTAGTATAGATAGAATACGATTTTCATTCAGCCAGTTCAGCAGATCCTGACTGTGGCTTGCTCTCCAGTCCCAGTTGTTGGTATCAGGATTAAGGGTAATCGCCCGGACATCATGTTCTTTCATGAGGCGTCCCAGTTCATCCGGCTCAGGGAACTCGCCGGTGTGATGAGGCATTACATTCCAGATGGCAAATAGATGTGGGTGCGATTTTAAAAGTTCACTCAGCTCAAGATTCATATACATCGGGTCGTAACGGACCGAAAGTGTATGAGCAACCAGGGCACCGGAAATCGAACAATGATCCAATTCCTCAATAATATCAGACAGACGCCATTTTTCTGCCTGGTGTTTATTCCGCCTGTTCCCCATCAATGTAAATGCATCGAAATAAAAAGAGGGCTGACGGTCTGTCAACGCATATTTTTCGTACTCAGTCCTCCCTTTTGCCAATAAAGATGGTGCCAGGCTCAGTGAAAAAAGGGCACCTGCACCCGCAATTGAATTTTGTTTTATGAATTCACGTCTTGAATAATTTTGTTTTTTCATTTTGATTGTCGTGAAATTGAAAACCGTTTTAATGCTGCATTAATTAGGAAAAATAGCGGCTAAAATTCAAAAAAGTATTGTCCGGGCCGGTTGATCATGCCGTACCTGTACTTAAAGCACAGGATACATCCGGAGATCTGATGGCAGAAGCATTTGGCTATGTTTATCACCCGACTGTATTGTCGTTCTACATATGGTCTGGTGATTATTTTTTTCGTTTTTGCCATTCAGCTACCCCTACGGCTGCAAGAAATGCGCCGAGCACTCCAAGTCCCCAGTAGCCCGCATATTGCCAGAGCATATAGAAGCTGGCTGATCCGACCA
>SKRC01000026.1 GCA_007118695.1 Balneolaceae bacterium
TCGCCGCTCGCCCGGCTGTAGATGGTGGTAATCTGGGCTTCATACGTGATAATCAACCGGCCATCTGCACCGGCTCCGCTGATGCCATTGGGACCGGCTCCACCGCCACCGCCACCCGGGAACATTCCGGGTTGAGCATCCTGCTCTCCTACCGCACCATCTCCTCCATCCCCGGTACCACTGCCGCCTGTACCGGCTGTATTACTGCCTCCTATGGTGCCGTTTTCGCCGTCAGCATCGGTAAAAGCCGATCCGCCACCACCGCCACCGCCACGGGTATCAGGCTGGCCTCCGCCCTTCTGACCGTCTCCACCAGCTCCCCCGGAAAAAACCACATCACCAACGCTCGTAAGAGCTGATCCACCAATGCCTCCATTGTCGTCAATCGCACCTAAACCACCCTGGGCCATTACAATCTGGGGTATCATCGGTAAGATTGAATCAAAATAGGTATCTCCTCCCGGCTGGCCGGGTTCCCCGCCTGTTCCTACTGATATACTGAATTCAGTTCCTGATGAAACCGATAAAGTGGATCGGGCATAGGCGCCACCGCCACCGCCTCCCTGTCCCTGGTTAGTCAAATTTCCGCCACCGCCACCGGCGCCCCACGCCTCTACGGTGATCTCCGTAACACCATCAGGTACAGTAAAAGTGTCATCGGCATCAAATATGCAAATTACCAAACCATCAGTTAGCTCACATTCATCGGGAAGTGTGCTTTGGCCACTCACTATTGCTGGAATCAGCAACAGAAAAAGCAGGGCAGCCAGCCACATACCATTCCGGGACTGTAACCTGTCCTGATTCAGGCAGGCAGCCGGACGATTTGAGCAGGATATGTTATAAATGGAGTTCATTAGCTTTTCTCGGGGAACACTTTCGGTTGAACGATAGATGATATTATTTAAGAGTGCTGATCCCGTATTGTGTTGAAATAATATAAAGAAGAAAAGCCGGCGGGTTGATTACGGTTTATTAATTAAGGAGGTTTTAATCAAAAGCTAAAAACACAGCCTTTTGGCATTTAAATTAACGTTTTTGGGGATTTGGAAGACACATAAACCGCAGACTTCAACCCTGCCTCGGAATTAAACCACTTGTGATTAACTACAAACATGCCTTCTAACGCCAAAAAGGCGTTTCTTTACCAAAACTTAAAAAAGGCCGGACGGAAGTGATAAAGAGTTGAAAAAGAGGATGGGCTAAGAGACACGGGCGCACAAAAAAACAGAGCCTCTCCTTATCAGGGAGAGGCTCTTATGGCGATTACTTTTGTATTAACCGTCTGTTGTTACAAAAGATGATTTATCAGTAGTATTCTATGCGGGTTGTCTGTTGTCCCCGGTACTGTCCGGGTTTCACCCCGTTTGCAGATGATATTCCGTTAAAGCTCAGGGTAATGGTGCCGTCTGCTTGAATTTGTTTTTCCATGGCCGTATGAATCGTCCAGGAAGAGTCCTTGTCACTCAAAATGATGTCCGGGTCAAAACTGATCAGGTAATCAGTGCCCTCCGGCAGTCTGATTCCATATTCTCCGAGGGCAATTACCTGATTCCCCTCTTCTGAAATCCGGCTTGTCAGATCTGTATGACTTGGAATCTCGCTTTGTACCCCGTTGATGACCCTTGCAGTCACTTCCATTACTGCCTGGGAAGAGTGTTGAGCCTCAACCAGCAGCGGCATACTGCTTACAGCTGCAAAAATTAAGATTGTGATGATATGTTGAACTCTGATTTTCATTCTTGTTTTTTGATTCGCTCTTTTCAAGCCAGCCATTTTTGAATGCCTGCCCTTTTTGTGTTGATATATTGCCAGTTGGTCTTGCCAGTTAATCGTAGTTTTTCAGGTCGTTTTCAGGTTATTTCCCTGTACACATAGTATTAGATTTCTCTAACATTAGAAAGATCTAATGTTAAAATACGCTGTATAGCCTATTTGCGGATGCAGTCTAAAGGACTGCCGGAAAGGTTTTTACAATCATTAGATATTTCCGGCACACAAAGGGCCTTGGTAATTCTACCAATAGATGGAAAGAGATGGATAGGTGTATTCACCTATTGCGGGGAGGCGGAACAAAATTCAATGGCCTCAAGGCTGGGGATGGCGGGCTGCCAGTGCACAGATCACAGGCCGCAAACATTTCAAGGACCCGGGAACAGTTGCAGTTGGCAGTTGCAGGGTGCTGGGTTCAAGTAGCAAGGTTCAAGATTCAAGGGATGTAGGGACCGGCGGAGCGGAGTCCCGACCTATCTCGGGGATGCTTTTTATCGGGAGAGCTTGGAACAGTTGGCAGTGGCAGGTGGCAGCCTGTCCCAACAGCCAGGAACGTTAAGTCGCACCCAAAACTAAAATCTGTCGGGGTGGCAGTGGGCAGTAGCAGCGGCATCGTACGGTGCCAATTTCCTTGAACACCCCTTGGCGTAGCTTCGCACCGCCTTTTCCTCCGAAGCATTCGGAGGAAATGTCTCTTACCCATTACTCAGGACCAATTCAAGACTCAAGACTAATAAAACTACAAAAGCATCCCAAGCGGATTCTCCAGCATCTGGCGCAATGTATTCAGGTACGCGGCGGCTTTTGCGCCATCAACGACCCGGTGATCACTGGAAAGAGTCACTTTCATGCGTTTACCGGGAACGACTTCCCCGTTTTCAACCACCGGTACGTCACGGATAGCACCAACGGCCAGAATACAGGCATTTGGCGGGTTGATAATGGCGGTAAACTCTTCGATACCAAACATCCCCAGGTTACTGATGGTAAAGGTACTTCCTTCCATCTGATCCGGCTGGAGTTTTTTATCGCGTGCAAGCCCGGCCAGCTCTTTCGTCTCACCGGAGATGATTCTGAGGCTTTTCATGTCCACCTGCCGGATTACAGGCGTCAGCAGCCCCTCATCAACAGCAACAGCCACTGCGATGTTCACATCACCATGCTGTATGATTTTATCTTCCATCCAGGAGCTGTTCACGTCCGGATGATGCCGCAGCGCGTGGGCACACGCCTTTACAACAATATCATTAAAACTGATCTTAACTTCGCTCATCTCGTTAAGCTGAGCCCTTGCCTGCACGGCCGGCTTCATATTGATGTCGATGGTCTCGTAAAAATGCGGATACGTAAACTTGCTCTCGGACAACCGCCGTGCAATGGTCTTGCGCATCTGTGAAACACGTATCTCCCGGGTTTCACGGGATTCAAACGTTGCCGCTGCCGGCGCAGCCGTTGTCGCTGCAGGTTCAAACTCTTCAATATCCCGTTTGATAATTCTTCCTTCCGGGCCGCTGCCATCGACCTCTTTCAGGCTGATGCCCTTTTCCTCAGCCATCTTTCGGGCAAGCGGGGACGCCTTGATTCTGCCGTCATCGTCGCTCCCGCTCTTTCCCTTTTCCGAGGCCCCGTTATCTTGCAATTCAACATTCGCAGGATCGTAGGATTCCCCATCCCCGGCAGCATCACCACCTTTTTTCCCCGATTTCTCCTTTTCCGATTCTTTCGAAACTGTTTTTTTCTCTGATTCCGATCCCGATCCCACGCCTTCCAGGATGTCGCTGATATCTTCGCCCTCCTCACCGATAACCGCCATCAGGCCACCCAACGGAACGCTTTCACCCTCCCCGACCAATATCTTGAGGATGGTTCCGGAGTCAAATACCTCAACCTCCATCGTTGCCTTATCGGTTTCCACTTCAGCAATAACATCTCCGGATTCCACTTTGTCGCCCTCCTTGACATTCCATTTGGCGATCACGCCTTCTTCCATGGTGTCGCTCAATTTGGGCATTTCAATTTTTTCAGCCATAAGATCAGTACCGTTATCGTTGGATTTAGAATTTTATTTCCTGTAAGTAACCGTATTCACGGCGTCAATCACATTTTTGGCATCCGGCAGCCAGATATCAAAAAGATTTTTGGCAAAAGGCGCGTTGACATCAGGCAGTGTTACCCGCGCCACCGGTGCATCCAGGTAGTCGAATGCATCCCTGTGTATAAGATATCCCACTTCTGCCGCTACTCCACCGAAGGGATGGGCTTCATCGACCACCACACACCGGTTCGTTTTTTTCACAGACTCAATGACCGTTCCAATATCAAGCGGTTTTATTGTGCGCAAATCAATCAGTTCCACCTCAACTCCTTCTTTTTCCAGTTGAGCGGCCGCCTGTTTTGATACGTGATACATCTTGCCGTGGGTTACGACCGTTACATCCGACCCTTCACGTTTAATTTTGGCCTTGCCGATCGGAATCAGGTAATCCTCCTCTTCCGACACTTCTCCTTTCAGGCCGTACATCTGCTCCGACTCCATAAAAATAACCGGATTATTGTCGCGAATCGCCGATTTGAGAAGCCCTTTGGCATCATCCGGCTCGGAAGGCTGGATGACCTTGAGGCCCGGAAAGTGAGCATACATTGAATCGTAGGCAACCGAATGCGTTGCTCCCAGTTGCCCGGCCGACCCGTTTGGACCGCGAAACACAATAGGAACCTGAACCTGGCCTCCAAGCATATACCGAACTTTGCTGGCATGATTGATGATCTGATCGGCAGCCAGAACCGCAAAATTGAATGTCATAAATTCGATCACCGGTCGCAACCCATTCATGGCTGCACCAACCCCGATGCCTGCAAAACCCAGCTCGGAAATCGGCGTGTCGATCATTCTTCTAAATCCATATTTGTCGAGCAGCCCTTCCGTTGCTTTGTAGGCACCGTTGTATTCGGCCACTTCCTCACCCATCACAAATACACCGTCATCCAGCGCCATTTCCTCATCGATTGCATCCCGAATTGCTTCTCTGAATTGTAGTTCAGCCATTTTTTTAACGAATAAATATTATTTTTTCAGTTTTTTTAAATCATCAAACCCTATAAATGGAACTGCTCAACCCGCACTGTTTCATCTGTATTTAACACTTACTGAAGCCGGCTCCATCAGGCTCATTTATGAAATACAGCATCCTCTTCGACAAACATGTCCTCATAGAGAGCTTCCGGTTCAGGAGCATCTGCATTTTCAGCAAATTCTATCGCTTCCAATACCCGGTTCTCAATGCCTTCCTCGATTTCTTCAATTTTCTTCTTCGAGGTGATCTTATTCTCCAGAATAAATCTTTTCAAACGCTCAATCGGATCTATTTTCTGATATTCCTCCAGCTCCTCTTTGGTTCTGTACTTTTGCGGATCCGACATGGAGTGGCCGCGATAGCGGTATGTGCGAATTTCCACAAACCAGGGTAGGTTGTCTTTTCTTACTTCTTCTGCAATCTCTTTCATCTTTTCATAGACAGAAAAAATATCCATGCCATTGATGACCGCTTTTTTCATGCCATAGGCGTCCGCACGATCCACAATCTCGCCAACGCTGTGCCTTTTGACGGACGTTCCCATGGCATATCCGTTATTTTCCACAACAAAGATGCATGGCAGTTTCCATAGCTGACACATGTTCATGGTCTCATGCAGCACTCCCTGGTGGACCGCCCCGTCGCCGAGATAACAGGCGGTTACCCTGCCGTTTTCCTTGTATTTGTTGGCAAATGCAATTCCACTACCGAGCGGGATGTGCCCGCCGACAATACCATATCCCCCCCAAAAATGATTCTCAACATTGGCAAAGTGCATAGAGCCGCCTTTACCCTTGGAACAACCGGCTGCTTTGCCATAAAGCTCAGCCATACCGGCTTCCGGCGTCACTCCACGAACCAGCCCCCAGCCATGATCCCGATAAGCGGTTATAATATCGTCATCATCATTCAACGCCCAAACAGAACCGGTTGAAATCGCTTCCTGCCCGATATAAAGATGCAAAAACCCGCCAAACTTTCCTTTCTGATACATTTGCATCGCCCGCTCCTCAAAACGGCGCTGGAGATGCATCGACTCAAACATATCCACAAGGTCCTGCTTTGTAAGACCGAGATCTTTATAGGATTTTTGAGTCGGCTTTGGCAGTTCGACTGCTTTATCGAGCTTACCGTTTGTTTTATTTAGGCCGATCGGTGTAAACACAGCCTCATCTTGCTTCTTTGCCATAAGATTAAATTGCACTTCGATTAAATGTTTTATCTCAACCAGTCTGAAAAGATACCCAAAATTTCAAAAGATTACATTTCGAGACTGAATTATCCTTTTAACTGATTTTCAATCAATATCTTAGCCTTATTCAATGCCTCACCCAGCTTTTCCGGGTAACGGCCGCCTGCTGTAGCCAGGTTTGGCTGACCGCCGCCGCCGCCGCCAACGACTTTCCCGAGCTCACCGACCAGCGAACCGGCTTTCAGGCCTTTACTGACCAGATCCGGGGTGATGGCCGCCATCAGAAATACCTTTCCATTTGCAGGGTCTGCCGATCCGAGGACGGTTACCGCCGCCTCTTTCTGTTTTTCCAGCGCATCGTAGCCCATCTGCTTCAGGGTGTCCATATCAGCCCCGCTTATCTCTCCGGAGGTGAATGACACACCCCCGACTGATTCACTGTTTTTCAACAATTCATCCAGCCGCCCGCTGGCCTGCTTCTGCTGCAGCCTGTCCAGCTCTTTTTCAAGTCGTTTTTTCTCATCCAGCAGCTTTTCAATGTCGGCCACCGGATTCTCCCGGCTCTCCAGCAGCTGCCGGACGCTATCCAGCATCATTTTTTCATTCCTGAGCAGGTGGTCTGCCCGTTTACCGACTACAGCTTCCACCCGGCGAATACCGGCAGCCACTGATGTTTCGTGCAAAAACCGGAAGTATCCGATATTACCGGTGGCACTGGTATGCGTGCCGCCGCATAGTTCAACCGAGAAATCCTCATCAAACGTAACGATCCGGACTTTATCGCCATATTTTTCACCAAACAACATCATCGCTCCCCGTTTACGGGCCTCCTCCAGCGGTACATCCCTCTCCTCCTGCATCGGTATATTTTGCTGGATTTTTTCATTGACCAGTTCTTCAATGTCATTCAGCGCGCTACTGTCCACCGCTTCAAAATGGGAAAAGTCAAACCGGAGCCTGTCATCAGCCACAAGGGAGCCTTTCTGGGCGACATGATCTCCCAGCGTATTTCTCAATGCTGCATGCATCAGGTGGGTAGCCGTGTGGTGTTTTTCAATTTCAAACCGCCTTTCCTGATCAATCGAGGCAATCCAGCTGCCTTTCGGGTTTTCCGGCAGCTTATCCGTGAAGTGCAAATAACCGTCATTGCTTTTCTGAACATCCAACACGCGCAATGTTTCACTGCCACTCTGCAGGAACCCGGTATCGGCAATCTGACCGCCACTTTCGGCATAAAAAGGCGTGCGGTTGAGCAATACAATATTTCTGTCCCCATCCCTGGCAACCGCCCTGATTCCGGTTTCAGTTTCAATCTCATCATATCCGACAAACTCAAACCGATCCGATTTTTGGATGACCGTCCACTTTCTGTATTCCCCATCCCCGGGTGCGAATTTTCCGGAAGCACGTCCGCGGGCTTTTTGTTCCTGCATCAGTTTCTCAAACGCATCAGAATCTACTTCAATCCCCTTTTCCCGAGCCATTAACTGCGTCAGGTCGATAGGAAATCCATAGGTATCATGCAGTTTAAAGGCGTCTTCTCCCGGCAAAACCTTTTTCCCTTCGATCATCTCCTCGAACAGCTCAATCCCCTGCCCAAGCGTTTTCAAAAAACTATTTTCCTCCGAGCGGATAACATTGATGACATAGTCTTGCTGTTCATGAAGTTCCGGAAAGATCTCCCTGAACTGTTCAGCAAGCGCCGGTACCAGTTTGTGGAAGAAAGGTTCCTTAAAACCAAGCTTGTCCCATCCGTAGCGAATGGCCCGCCGCAGGATCCGGCGGATAACAAATCCCCTGCCTTCATTCGACGGAGAGGCGCCATCGGCAATGGCAAAACTCACCGCGCGAATATGATCGGCAATCACCCGCATGGCGATATCAGTTTCCTTCTTCTCGCCATAGCCGACTTCCGCCAGTTTTGATACCGCTTGCAACAGCGGCTGAAAAATGTCGGTATCGTAGTTTGATCGTTTCCCCTGCAGCACTGCACAGATTCGCTCAAATCCCATACCGGTATCCACGTGTTGGGCCGGCAGTTTTTCGAGGGCTCCGCCCGGTTTTCTGTTGAATTGTATAAAGACCAGGTTCCAGATCTCCATCACACGAGGGTCGTCCATATTGACCAGTTCCCGGCCGTCCCGTTTTTTGCGTTCTTCATCCGGCCGGAGGTCGATATGCACTTCCGAACAGGGCCCGCACGGGCCGGTCTCTCCCATCTCCCAGAAATTATCCGTTTTATCAAATTTCAGGATATGAGACGGATCGATGTCTGTTTCACTTTCCCATAGCCTGACCGACTCATCATCCACGGGCAGGCCATCTTCATCACTTCCTTCAAACACAGTGGCATACAACCGGTCGGGTTCCAGGCCCCAACGGTCAACCAACAGTTCCCAAGCCCAGGCAATGGCCTCTTTTTTGAAATAATCGCCAAACGACCAGTTTCCGAGCATCTCAAAAAGTGTATGATGGTAAGTATCGTGCCCCACCTCTTCAAGGTCGTTGTGTTTACCGCTCACCCTGATACATCGCTGTGTATTCGCTGCCCGCTTCCATAACTTTTTACCGGCTTTTACCCCCTCCTGTTCACCCAGGAATATCGGCTTGAATGGGTTCATCCCTGCATTGATAAAAAGCAAAGTCGGATCTTCCCTGGGGACAACCGGTACGCTGTCAACTATCAAATGTTCCTTCTCTTCAAAAAAGTCGAAAAACTCCTGCCTGATCCGATCCGATCCTTTGCCGTTCATTCCTAATCTTTAAGTTCAATTCTCAAAATTTTGATAAGTTTTCAAGATAGAAAAAAAAGCAATCAACCTCATATACTGAACGGCCGGCCCGGCACTGGCCAATGCAACGTGGACATCACCGGACCGCTCCCCTCTGGCGCCTCAAAAATAGCAACCCAACAATCCAGCCAATCATTCGAATCACCATTCGAGAATCACCTTCACCATTCCATTCCACCATTCGAAATTCAATTGTTCAATATTCGTTATTCGATATTCGTTTGTTCGTTTCTTCTGTATCTTACCGCCCAATCAAATCACAATTCAGACTGCCATGAGAATTTTTGTTAACTACTTTTTACGGGGCCTGCTTTTTGTTTTTCCGGTTTTTGCAACCATCTACATCTTTATTTTGTTGATTAATTGGGCGAATACACTCTTTGATTCGTTGTTGCTCGATTGGCTGCCGGTACATATACCGGGCCTCGGACTGGCAACCGCAGTTTTATTGATCGTCTTTTTGGGATTTCTCGTCTCCAGAGTCGTTACACAACCCATATTCAATTTCCTGGAACGTCTGATGGGGAGAACACCTTTCATTAAAATTATATACAGCGCATTGAAAGATCTAACGGAAGCTTTTGTTGGAGATCAGAAAAAGTTCAACAAGCCGGTATTGGTCACCTTTACCGAAGGAGTGGACCGAATTGGTTTTGTAACGGCGGAAAACCTGGATTTGATCGGCATTGAGAACCGCGTAACCGTCTATTGCCCTCACTCCTACAACTTCTCCGGCAATCTTTTCCTGGTGGATCCCGCCAGGGTGCACCCATTGAATGTCAGCCCGGCCGATGCCATGAAATTTGCCGTATCAGCCGGTGTCACACAACTTGAAAACGAGAATCCTCCATTAAACCCCAAAAAATCGTAGAATTTTATGCCCTCCGGTCCTGTGAGTAACTGCTCCGACCGTAACAAAGTATATGATCACAACCGGATTGGCCATAGTTTATCCAACAATTTATGATCCGTATCTATCATGACATAAAAACCCTGGTGACGACGACGTTCCGAAAGGCGGCGGACCATGACATCATGACGCAGGGGGCTGCCATTGCCTTTTACACCATTTTTTCAGTCGCCCCCTTATTCATCCTTATCGTATCGGTTTCCGGGTTTTTCCTTTCCGAAGAACTGATCACCGGTCAATTCAAAGAAACCATGAACGATCTTGTCGGGGCCGAGATGACCGAAACACTTATGGATTTTGTAACCGAGCGTTCCCGGGAACCGGCGAATATATGGACTTCCATCCTCGCTACCGGAATCATTATTTTCGGGGCAACGACTGTCATAAACCAGCTCAAACTGACGTTAAACAAAATCTGGAATGTGAATGAAGTGAAAATCCATTCGGCATGGAAATTTTTACTCAACCGGCTTCTCTCCTTTGGCATGATTCTCATTTTCAGTCTGCTGCTGTTGATTTCCCTGCTGGCTGAAGCGATCATCGGATTGATTTCAGGACTGTTCCTGGAGCTATTCCCCACTGTACCTCTCGATTTTTATCATGTACTGAGTCAGGTATCGACTATCGGCTTTGCCGTGATCTTTTTTACCCTCATATTCAAAATCCTGCCGGATGTCCACGCCCGTTGGAAAGATGTGATTATCGGCGCCATTGTAACGACCCTGTTGTTTTTACTCGGAAAATACCTGATCGGCCTCTTTTTCTCTGCCACCGGTATTCAGGCGACCTACCGGGCAGCTGGAACCCTGGTGGTCTTTGTAATTTGGGTCTATTACAACATCCAGACGATATTACTTGGTGCAGTATTTACCCAGGTCTATACCGAACAGTTCGGGGGACGCATTCTGCCCTACAGATTTGTAGAGTTAAAGGAAATGTCCGGACTCCACCGGCTGACGAATCCGGACAGGGAGAAACAGAATTCCGACTAGTCCGCATAAGATACAATCAAAGCTATCTGCGTGCTATTTGCCTGCTTCCGGATTGGAAACGCATTTTATTGATTGCTTATTCTGTAGCGAATGATCTCTTCCAATGTGAGGATGTTCTCTGAATCTTCCAGGAGCAGTTCAACCAAATTTGCAGTAACCCCGACTTCCCGAAGGCGGATGAGTTCCTCAATGGTCAGATCCTGGAAACCCATGTCGTGCATATTACTGGTAAAATGAGCGGTCACATTGTTTCTTCGGAGCCTGATATAATCGTCAATGGTCAGATCCCGATAGCCCAGCTCCTGCATCATGGTCATAAATGTCGTTGATACCCCGGCATTTTGCAGCCTTACTGCATCCTCAAGTGTCAGATCTTCATATCCGAGCTCACGAACCCGCATGACGTAGGTAGCCGTGACGCCCTCAGCTCTCAACTCCGTCAATTCTTCGTGAGTCAATGTCCCATACCCCATTTCTTCAAGCATCCTGCCCATGCCGTCAAGCAAACTCTGGCTGTGGCCGGCAATGCTTTGCGTGAGCGTCTGAAAGGGTGTAAAAATCTGAAATTCATACTGGCGGCCGGCATACAACAAAAAGGTGAGAATAAAAGCGCCAAGCAGCAGGTATTGGGTTGCTCTTCTGACAAAAGACGGAGGACTGCCTTTGGCTTTATACCGCTTCTCAACCACCCCTGATTCTTCCTCAAGGTCCCGAATACTTTCCTTTAAATTTTTGAATTTGTTTGTCATCGGTTCATTCACTTCCTGCTTATGTTGAAAAATACGTGAAAACCCGGGGAAAGATTCATTAAATTTTTGACTTCATGAGCTCATTTTTTGTACCCCGGTGGCTGTCGGTGCCCATTTTTTGTACCCCGAGCATTCGGAGCTCATCTTTTCCCTCCCGACGGTGGTCTCATCTTTTCCCCACGGAGTGCAATGCGGGATTGAGGGCCTCGAAGATGCCTGTGATATTCATAGTAAGAAAAGCTTCAAAGAGTGAAAGCTGCAGGCTAACCCAGCGGGAACTCCATCACTTTCTTGAAAATACCGTCTTTATCTCTTTCGGCATGGCTGGCCATCAGCAGGATCGCCTCTCTGTCCACCGCCTGTTGAAACAGCTCTTTTACTTTTACCGTGGCAGATTGATCGAGGCCTCGAAGCGGTTCATCCAGAACCAGTACGGATGGTTCGGTGATAAAGGCAGCGGCAATCTGCGCTTTCTTCCTCATCCCGGTGGAATAGGTACCGATTTCATCATTGCGCGATTCATCAAGCTCAAGGTGATCGAGAATTGCTGTGATTTTTTCTGCTGATTCATCATTCCATAATTTCCTGGACCTCAGCACCCACTCCAGCAGCTCCACAGCTGACATGTGCTGAGGCAGGGCCTCCTCATCATGAACAAGCCCCACATGCTTCAGAAAAAGGTAAGGCTTTTCGTGTATGTTCAAATCCCCGTATAAAAGGGTTCCTTTTGTAGGGAATGTATTGACAGAGATCAGCTTGAGAAATGTGGTTTTCCCTGAGCCGTTGGGGCCCGTCAGCAAAACTGCATCACCGGGGTTAAAGGCCGTGGTAATATTGGTAAATACCACTTTCCCGGCCCTGTACTGTTTGGTAACATCTTCTATTCTTAGCGTCTTTTTTTCCATGGTCAATGAACCCAATGTCTTTCATGTCTGAAACTGATAATTGCTGAAATCAATCCCCCTGTAAAGAGATACAATATTGCGATCCTTCCGAGATCGCCCCAATCGAACAGCCCGAAGAACCAGGTCATCACCAGCATACTGAGCATCATCGGCAGCAGCCACCGCACCTGAACCCAGAATCTGCCGAGAATCCAGTGCAGCGGCCTGTCGAGTTTTCGAAGCCACCATTTGGGTGCGATCGACTGCGTTGCCGTTAAAAGCAGGAAACCGTGATGCAAAACCGCAAACAGAGCCCAGGCAGCAAGCATGACGGTAGCTCCGGCATCCTGGTAAGCCAGTACCCAGATGAAGAGGTGGCCGACGGCAATGTAACGGCCGGACGGCAGTTTCCGGTCCATCTGAAGCATAAGGCCCCAGCTATGGGCTTTCCAGGGAGTGGGAATCCACCAGAGCTGATCCACTTTAAGCGGCTCACGCCCCGCTTCAGGCCCGGAAGCCACTCCGAAAAATTCACTGAAGAAAGCATTGGTCTGATAATAAAACCGGTCTGCTTCTTTCTGAACCGACAGGTAGCGGTTTACCCCAAACAAAAACAGGCCGGCTGCAAGTGCGATCTCCCCTGCCTGTCCGGCAAATCCATATGCCATTGCCCCTGCCACCACAGCCAGCATCCCGATAAGGGATATCAAAACCGAATTGATTAGGCTCGGGATGGATCCGGGATCGATCGGGTATTTGGCGACATCGGCAAGTTGTGAACGAACCTGCATGCCACGCTCTCCTTCCTGCCACTCCTGGGAATCTTTCCCGATCTTGAGATACCGGTAGGCTGCATACAGGTAAATACCGGCCAGGAAAAGCACACTGTAAACCAGCAGCAACAACTGGCTGGCAAATTCATCGGTCAGGCCGCGGCTGTCGGCCAGTGCTGTTACAAGCAGAAGCAGCCCGCCAATTCCCCATACCGGCCGGTGCCGGAGCAAATAACAGGTTACCAGCTCCCTGCCGCTCAAATTTCCCAGTTGAAACAGCTTGCTGTCCGGGTCCGGAAAACTGAGATAGGGAAGGATAAAGGCAAACAGCCCGCTAAAGGCAAAAAGAAGGTAACGCATCATTACCAGCCGACCGCCGTAATCATAGGCATGGGCAATCGCAATAAAAAGAGCTGCCAGCAACAAGGCCGGCAAAAGAACCAACAGGAGGTTCGGCCAGGATTTTTTTCGGATTGATTTTCCGGCAGGTTCATTCATAGGCGGCAAATATAACAGGATAAGCCGCATTTCGCTAACGCGTACAAAACATGAGCTCACAAAAAAATTATTAGGATTTGAATTGCGGTATTTATCCGATATCACCAGCATTTATCAACAAACGATCGTTTTAAATATCCCTTGATTCCTGATATGGAATCATGCAGGCTCATCACTCTGAATTGAAATTATTTAATTCATGTTTTGTATATTGATTTGTATCGAAAAGCGGTTCCAGAAACTAACTAAATTAAATTCACAAAAGAGATTCCAATGAAATTCTACGTGTGCATCAAACAGGTTCCGGATGTAACAGCCCCCCTGCAAATCAAAGACGGTCAGTTGCTGCAGGACAGTGATCGCATGATTTTAAATGCCTACGATGCTTCAGCCGTGGAGGAAGCTTTGGTTTTGACGGAAGCCCATGGCGGTGAAGTTGAAGTGGTTCTGATAGGCTCTGAAAAATCAAAGGAGACAATTCGCAAGGCCCTGGCGATGGGAGCCCACACTGCAACCCATATCCAGACAGACGATACCGGCCTTGATTCGGCCGTGTATGCCCGGATCCTTGCCAGTTTTTTTGCTGACAAAGAGTATGATTATATCGCATGTGGCAAACAGGCACAGGATACCGATTCGGGTTTGACCGGGGGTATGCTGGCCGAGTATCTGGGTATCCCGTATGCCACGAATGCCGTTGGGCTTACGTACGACAATGGTTTGCTGACGGTCAAGCGGCAGGGCGATATAGGACAGGAACTCATTGAACTGCCTTCCCCCGGGCTTGTTACCTGCTCCAACGATATGAATGAGCCCCGAATTCCCAGTCTAAAGGGCATCATGCAGTCAAAACGAAAGGAGGTAACCACATTAAGTACAGACGATCTGGGAGTCGACGCCAATGCCCTGGAAGTGAAAACCAGGATTCTCGGATTTGAAGAGAAGCCCGGCCGTGAACCCGGTAAAAAGTTTGAGGGTGAACCGGAAGACATTGCACGAAAAGTGGCAACCCTGCTGGATGAAGAATCAGGTGTGCTGTGATCCGGTTGAATGTACCCGTGAATGAATTAAGCTGAATATTTCAAAAACCAAAGTGGATTTTATGAGCACTCTTCTAACCTATATCTCTGTCAACAACGGAAAAATTAAACGTTCATCCCTTGAGGTGCTTTCCAAATGTTCCCAAGAAGCTGAAAAACATGGCTGGGTGTCGGCTGCGCTGGTGATCGATGAAAAAGCCTCTGATTACCCCGGTCAGTTAACGAAGTACGGTGTATCGAAAATTTACCTGGTAGAAGGGCCGCAATTTAAAAACCATTTGAATGCCCCATTATTGAAGGCTCTGTCCACTGTTATGGATAAGGTTAAGCCGAAGGTGATGGCTTTTGCTTCCACGGAGGGATCCAAGGATATCCTGGGGGCACTGGCCGCCAACCGGGATGCCCCGGCCCTTCCCGATATGTCGCAGTTCGAAGTAACCGGTGACGGCGTCAAAGGCAAGCGGCCGGTGATGGCGGCAAAAATCATGTCAAATGTAGAAGCCCAGGGCGAGACTGTTCTCATATCCGTGCGTTCCGGCTCTTACGAGCTGATTGAATCGCCGACTGAGCCTGAAGTCGAAACAATTGACGTTGCTGTCAGCGACGACGAGATCCGGGCCACGTTAAAAGAAATCATCACCTCATCAGGCAATCGTATTGACCTGTCGGAAGCAGAAGTGGTGGTAGCAGCCGGACGGGGTGTCAGAGACGAGGAAGGCCGTAAATTGATTTCCGAGCTTGCATCGCTGCTGAATGCCGGTATCGGAGCCTCAAGAGCTTTGACCGAATCCGGGGTTTATGATCCCAGCCTTCAGATCGGACAGACCGGAAAAGTGGTCTCCCCTCAGCTTTACATCGCCGTCGGGATCTCCGGGGCGATTCAGCATGTAGCCGGCATAACCAACAGCAAGGTGATTGTGGCCATAAACAAAGATCCCGATGCCCCTATCTTCGACATCTCCGATTACGGCATCGTGGGGGACCTGTACAAGGTATTGCCGCCGTTTATTGAGGAACTGAGAAAGATTAAAAACTAATACCTAATACTCACGTACTCAATACTCACGACTCATTACTAAAAAACCATGGATGAAAAATTCGACTGTATCATTGTAGGCGCGGGAGTAGCCGGACTGGCAGCGGCCATGACTCTTGCGCGCAACAACATCAAGTTTCTACTCATCGAAAAAGGGGAATTTGCCGGAGCAAAGAATGTTTCGGGCGGGGTTATCTGGGGGCACGATCTGGCCAAACTTGTCCCGGAGTACTGGAAAGAAGAAGATGGAGGCTGGGACCGGTTTATCAACCACCGGCGGCTGACCTTCATCGACGATCAGTCCTCGTTTTCTATCGATTTTAAATCCGATCATTTCAATGAAGCGCCCTATTCCGGCGTAATCGTACTGCGCTCGAAATTCGACCGCTGGCTTGCCGGCAAAGTGGAAGAGGCGATTGCCGAAAGCGATTATGCCATGGATTCCTTTGTGGCGACAAATATCCTGGTGGAAGAGGTTCTGATGGAGGATGGCAAGGCTGTCGGCATCCGAACCGGCGATGAGAAGTTCTATGCCGACAGTGTGATCATTGCCGAAGGGGTTAACAACCTGCTTACCCGCCAGGTGGGGCTTCAGGATAAGTATGTACCGGCCGATCATATGCTGACCGGCGTGAAGGAGATTATCCGGTATGATCAAAAGGTATTGGAAGACCGGTTTCAGCTGAACGGCCTCAGCGGGATGTCGAACGAGTATGTCGGGTTTGCTACACGGGGGGTGGAAGGCGGCGGGTTTCTCTATACCAACCGCGACACCATTTCCATCGGGCTGGTGCTCGGCCTGAAAGATCTCCGGGAAAAAAATCTGAAGCCTTACGATATACTGAACGATTTCAAAACTCACCCGGTGGTGCGTGATACCATCCGCGGAGGCGTAGTCGTGGAGTATTCTGCCCATGTGGTTTCATCGGGCGACAAGCGTGTGATGCCGGACAAACTCTATAAAGACGGCCTGCTCGTGTGCGGTGAAGCGGCGAACCTGCTGATGAATGCCGGAAAGGCGATTCAGGGGATGGATTACGCGATGCGTTCAGGCATCCTGGCGGCGGAAAATATTATTGAAGCCAAAGAGAAACAGGATTTTGGCAACAGTCAGATGAAAAAATACCAGGACAACCTCAGCGACAGTTATGTGATGCAGGATATCGACAACTTTCAGGATGCAGTGCACCTGCTTCACAACCCGGTCATGTATCAGAAGATGCCGAACCTGATCAATCACTTCGGCCGGAACTTTTTTACTATCAGCAATGAGCCTACTCAGAAGGCGCGTGATATGTTGCGGGCATCCGTTAAGGAACACGCCTCCTACTGGGATCTCATCAAGATTGGAATCAAAGGAGCGAGATCTTTGTAATCGGAAGTAAGGAGAGAAGTGGTGTGGTGAAAAGTGGAAATAGTGAATAGTGAATAGTGAATAGTGAAAACGCAAAAGGTTGCCTTAGAGTAATGATTCAGGTCTGAACAGAATTCCAGTTTTGGTCAATCAGAAAATCAGCAGTAAATGGATATAAACAAAACTAAAATGGAGGCTGGGCTTTAAACTCAGTCCAACTTTTGCGCTTTCACTTTTCACTATTTGTCTATTAACTTGAATATAATGTCAATTTGGAATAAACACGTAAAACCGATTGATCCATAAAAAAGCAGATCTATGAAACTATTAAGTTTAAATGAGCGCCTTGGCTTGATCAGTTACCGCAACCAGGCCAAATCGGATATCAAGCCGCACATCCGTGTAGATACGGAAATCTGCAACACCGTTTGTCCGCATAAGTGTACCACCTATGTATGTCCGGCCAACTGCTACACGATGGATGAGGAAGGCAAAGTTCATTTCCAGGTTGAGGATTGCATCGAGTGTGGCACGTGTATGTATGCCTGCGATCAGGGAGCGGTCACGTGGGAGTTTCCCGACCCTGAAATCGGCCGGGGTGTAACGTGGAATTTCGGGTAGCGGGTATCCAGTTTCATGACCCTGTTAAATCATCATATAGGATACATGTTATATAGCATGACATAGTTTACACTTTTACTGACCGTTAAAATGAAGTGAAGCTCAGCCCACTGCTGGGGCGCTAGAGTGTCATATAAAAAAAGGGTGCAACTCATCCGTAAATGAGCAGCACCCTCTTGATTTGGTTATTATTTCAGAAAGTTATTTGGATTCCGGTTCGGCTTCCAAAGCGATGTCAATTCTGACATTTTCATCATACACTTCAACCGATGCTTCTGCAGATTGAAATCCGTCTGCTTCGGCTGTAAGGGTATAGCTTCCGGATTCCACTTCTTCAAACGAATACGATCCATAATCATCCGTTGAAGCAGTTTGTCCTGTTTCATTGATGGTTACTGTCGCACCTGCTATTCCCTCATCTGTGTTGGCATCGACGACAGCTCCTGAAATCGATGGTGCTTCAACCTGGGAATCTGTCTTAACTGCGGCAATCAATACCAGGGCACTAATTGCTAATACTGCTGTTATCTTGATTAATTCATAGATCTTCATTACTACTACCTCTTTCTCTTTTGTTTTTGTTATTTATTGAAATGCAAACGGTTTCTTGACCGCTGATTCAATCATACTTAGGCTACATAATTTTGTTCCCATAAGTGCCTGAATTCTAATTTCTTAGATATTGATCTATTTAAACTGAAACAAGTTTGTCGAAAAATTTCCTTCGTAAAAAATGAATTCGAATGAATATTCGTTATCTTGTGGAAGCGTTTCCATACAGATAAATTGATCAAAGATAAATGAGTACAGAAGTGTTAGAATCAATAAAAAAATTAAATTTCGACTATTCCGAAGACCAGCAAATGATACGTGATGCGGCCCGCGAATTTGCCGGCCGTTATGTTGCCCCGACTGTCAGTGAGAGAGACATGAAAAAAGTATTTCCTCATGAGCTGATCGAGCATCTGGCCGACCAGGGGTTCATGGGGATCAACCATGAGGAACAATATGGAGGAGGCGGTTTCGATACGGTCAGCTTTTGCCTGGTTATCGAAGAATTCGCTCGCTGGGATGCATCCCTGGCCCTGACGATCGCGTCTCATACATCACTCGGGGCAGGCCATATTGCCCTGGCAGGCTCCCATCAGCAGAAAGAGAAATACCTGGTTCCGCTGGCCAAAGGCGAGAAGCTGGCCGGCTGGTGCCTGACCGAACCGGGTTCAGGCAGTGATGCCTCGGGCCTCAAGACAACAGCCCGGAAAGAGGGAGATAAATGGATCCTGAACGGCACCAAGATTTTTATCACTCAGGGTTCGGTTGGCGACACATATGTAGTGCTGGCAAAAACCGATCCGGGAAAAGGGACCAAAGGCATCAGCGGCTTTATCGTGGAACGTGAATGGAAAGGAGTTCAGCCGGGTGAGCCGATGCAGAAACTGGGGATGAATTCTTCGGATACCACCGAGCTTGTATTCGACAATGTGGAAGTGCCGGAGGAAAACCTGCTGGGTGAAAAAGGCAAGGGATTTATCGATACGATGAAGGTGCTCGACAGCGGGCGGATCGGCATTGGCGCCCTCTCCGTTGGCATTGCACGCGGAGCCCTGGAAGAAAGCATGAAATACTCCCAGGAGCGGCAGCAATTCGGCAAACCGGTTGGCAGCTTTCAGGCAATTGAACACAAACTGGTTCAGATGGCCACCGAAATTGAGGCCGCGCGGATGATGGTTCACCGTGCAGCCTGGCTGAAAGACCAGGGCAAACCATACACCAAAGAGGCCTCCATGGGCAAATTGATGGCATCGGAATTATCGGTCAGGGCCGCCGATGAAGCCGTACAAATCCACGGCGGTTACGGCTATACCAAGGAATACCACGTTGAACGCTTCCTGCGCGACGCCAAACTGATGACGATCGGAGAAGGCACCTCGGAGATACAAAAGGTGATTATCGCCCGTGAACTGAGAAAGGATTTCGGATATTGATCCCCATAGCCGGAAACATTCCACTTTCCTGCAGAATTTGCATACACCAGGACAGGGTCTGGGGTACCAAGGTTTTCTTATCCGGGATATTTAGCTCAAAATATTGCACTCATTTTGGTCGTTTTGTAATTTAGTAGTAAATCCTACAATCTTACAATTGAATGCCATGAGTGTAATGAGTATCAGAATTGATGATGAAAAGAGAAAAAAATTAAAAGCCATCGCTTCACTGCAAGGTAAAACGATGAGCAGTATCGTCGAAGAACTAATCGATCAATACATTGAAGAATTTGCAAACAGCGATGAGTGGAGTGACGATGTGAAAGGTATGATGAAAGTATCCGAACCCTCATTTGAGGAGTGGGAGAACGATGAGGATGCGATTTATGACGAATTATAAAACATGGGACATTATTCTCGTTCCCTTTCCATTCACCAATTTGCGTTCATCTAAAAAGCGGCCTGCTCTAATTATTTCCCCTGATACGTACAACATTGGCCGGGATATGATTATTCTCTTTATTACAAGTAATCTTGCATCCTTTGGCAGAACAGGTGATTACAAAATTGAAGATTGGAAAGGATCTGGCCTCCCGAAACCTTCGATGATTAGAATGAAATTTGCAACAATCGAAAAATCAATCATTTTAAAAAAATTGGGCTCCCTCACAAGAAACGACAGAAAGGCTGTAAAAAAAAGCTTTACATCTTTTTTTGATTTGTGATCACTTGGAAACGCAAAACGGACCTGAAAGATCTTCCGGTACGTTAAAGCTAAAACAGGGATTAACAATATCCATGAAATACTCTCGATCTCAACGAACAATCCATAATAACGGTCAATCTAAATCAGGGATGGACA
>SKRC01000023.1 GCA_007118695.1 Balneolaceae bacterium
CGAATTGCCTCCATGCTTTCAACGATAATGGATTTAAACTCCATGGTTCTGTTGATTCCTTCGATCGTATTCAGAAGCAGATCGAGATTCTCATCAGGCAGTTTACTGAGAGCCTTGTAACGGCTTGAATCATTGTTAAACTTTTCAGTATCCATATCTCACCCCACTCCAGTGATTGTTTGTTTTTTCTGGCCGCCTCAAGATCAGAATCGGGATTCAAGCCTGTGTCGGACGGCGTAAATAGACCTTTTGGGGATTCTGCCAATCTATAAAATTCCGGTTAAACCCCAAAAGGGAAATGAATATTAGAACATTTGAACAATGGAACAGTAGAACAGTAGAACTGAGGAGCTTTTGAACATTTGAATAGTGTAACAATGGTTTTTTTGGATGGTGAAGATCAAACAACATTTAGAATTTCCTGATATGCATAACTACAGGTATTTTTTATCTGATACCATGCCGGAATGTTCCAGGTAACTCCAGGAAAGTCTGCTGCTGCGAGATCGACTGGATTGAACAAACCGGCATTATAGCAGCAGATAATCATGGTGAAAAACATAAAGATTTACATATTGCTGCCGCTACAGGTTGTCAATCACCTAATTTTGGGAGGTTTTGGGGTCGTTTAAGGATCTTCGTAAATGTCGAGGCGGTGCCCAATGCGAACCACCAGAATCAGGACATTCTCATCCTGGATCTGGCTGATGATCCGGTAATCGCCAACCCGATAACGCCACAACCCTTGTATTCTTCCTTTCAGGGGTTTCCCTGTTCTCCTGGGGTCCTGCTCTGTGGCCAGAGTCTCACGGATCCATTTCAAAATCCGGTCCTGGACTTGCCGATCTAATTTTCGAAGTTCTGTACGGGCACGGTTATCAAATTCAACCTTCCAGATCATCACCGCGCTCTAACTGATCCAGGCTCCAACGGTCCCCTTCCGGCTGCTCAAGCTGTTGCTCGGTAATATACAGATCTTCCAGCTCGTCCAATATTTCTTTCAGAGCCAGCCGGATATAGTAGGTTTTCGTCCGCCCGGTAAGTTTGGCCAGCTTTGCTGCTACTTTTTCCGATCTTCTTCCATGTAGTCGCGCAGGACCTTGTGCAGGATGCCGCCGTTGCGGTAGTAGTCGATTTCGATGGGGGTGTCGATGCGGCAAATAGTAGTGAATTCCACTACTTCGCCGTCTTCCCGTGTGGCTTTGACCGGCACTTCCTGTTGCGGCTTGAGGTTGTCATCGACCTGGATATCGAACGTTTCCGAGCCGTCAAGCCCAAGGCTTTTGGGGGTCTGCCCGTCGGCAAACTGAAGCGGCAGCACGCCCATACCCACCAGGTTCGACCGGTGGATCCGTTCATAGGAGGCGGCAATCACTGCGCGTACACCCAGTAAGATGGTACCCTTGGCCGCCCAGTCGCGCGAGGAGCCGGTTCCGTACTCATGGCCGGCCAGGCCGATCAGGGGCGTACCGGTTTTCTTGTACTTCTGAGCCGCATCAAATACCGTGGTGACCTCATCATCCGGGAAGTACTTTGTAAATCCGCCTTCGGTTCCCGGGGCGAGCTGGTTTTTGAAGCGTACGTTGGCAAACGTTCCGCGTGTCATCACACGGTCATTGCCCCTTCGCGAGCCATAGGAATTGAAATCCTGCGGCTTTACCCCGTTGTCGATCAGGTATTGGCCGGCCGGGCTGTCTACGGCAATGTTGCCGGCAGGCGAAATGTGGTCGGTTGTTATGGAGTCCCCTACTTTTACCAGGACTCTTGCATTTCTGATCGGTTTGATCGGTTCGGGTGTCTTTCCCATATCCATGAAAAACGGCGGCTCCTGGATGTATGTCGACTCCTCTTTCCAGGCATAAAGATCACCACCTCCGATCGGGATTTTATCCCACGCTTCGGATTCAAAAATGTCGCTGTATAGTTTTTCAAACAGTTCCGGACGAATCGCCGAATCAAGAAATTCCGTTATTTCGGCTGTGGTCGGCCAGATTTCCTTTAAATAGACGTCTTTGCCGTCCTTGTCCTTGCCGATCGGTTCGTTTTCCAGGTCGATATCCACCCGTCCGGCCAGGGCGTAAGCAACGACAAGCGGGGGTGATGCCAGGTAGTTGGCTTTCACATGCGGGTGAATCCGTCCTTCAAAGTTCCGGTTTCCAGACAATACGCCGGCTACAACCAGCTCTCCTTCCCGGATGGCATTGACCACCGGTTCGGGCAGCGGGCCTGAATTTCCGATGCAGGTTGTGCATCCATATCCCACCAGGTTAAAGCCCAGTTGATTCATATAATCGGTCAGGCCGGCTTCATTCAGATATTCCGTAACCACTCGTGATCCCGGCGCAAGGGAGGTTTTCACAAACGGAGGCACCTTCATCCCGCGTTCCACCGCCTTCTTGGCGATAATCCCAGCGCCCAGCATCACACTCGG
The DNA here is from genome assembly GCA_007118695.1 of Balneolaceae bacterium. Lineage (GTDB taxonomy): Bacteria > Bacteroidota > Rhodothermia > Balneolales > Balneolaceae > SKRC01. The sequence continues at coordinate 2,432 of SKRC01000023.1, forward strand.
GTTGGAGGTGTTGGTGCAGCTGGTAATTGCAGCGATAACCACGTTGCCGTGCTTCATATCAATGGCTTCACCGTTTTTGAACACGCCCTTGTTGGCCAGCTTTTCCTGAGCCAGGTTGAATCCCATTGTCGGATCGTCGCTGGTCAGTGAGTTTTCAAACGTTTCTTTCATGCGAGGCAGGGATATACGATCCTGCGGCCGCTTCGGCCCGGCAAGGGAAGTTTCGACCTCTCCGAGATCGAGTTCAAGCACTTCCGTAAAGTTCGGATCCGGCATATCGTCGGTCCGGTACAATCCCTGCTCTTTGGTGTAGTGTTCGACCAATTTCACAAGCTCATCGGACCGGCCGGTGCGTTGCATATAGCGGAGCGCCTCGCTGTCGATCGGAAAGAAGCCCATCGTAGCCCCGTATTCAGGCGACATGTTGGCGATCGTCGCGCGATCGGGCAGGCTCATATTACTCAGGCCGGGCCCGAAGAACTCCACAAACTTGCCGACCACCCCGTGGCGCCGCAGCATTTCGGTGACGGTAAGGGTCAGGTCGGTCGCCGTAATGCCCTCGCGCAGTCTGCCGGTCAGCTTCACCCCGACCACTTCGGGCACCAGCATGTAAATCTGCTGGCCAAGCATGGCCGCTTCCGCTTCGATGCCGCCAACGCCCCATCCGAGGATTCCAAGGCCGTTGATCATGGTCGTGTGAGAGTCCGTCCCGACCAGTGTATCTGGATAAGCTACCGTTGCCCCGTCTTCCTCCTGGCGGGTAAAGACTCCTTTGGCCAGGTACTCCAGGTTCACCTGATGAACGATACCCCGGCCCGGGGGAACCACCCGGAAATTATCAAAGGATTTCTGGCCCCACTTCAAAAACTCATAACGCTCGCGGTTGCGCTCCATCTCTTTTTCAACATTGTGCATAAAAGCATACTCCTGTCCGAACATATCGACCTGCACGGAGTGGTCGATAACCAGGTCAACCGGAACCTGCGGGTTGATGGCGCGGGGATTTCCTCCCATTCGCTGCATGGCTGATCTGAGTGCTGCCAGGTCGACCACGGCCGGCACCCCTGTAAAGTCCTGAAGCACCACCCTGGAAGGTTTAAAAGGGATCTCGCCCCGGGGATTTTTTGCATCAAACCCGGCCAGAGTCTTGATATCTTTTTCGGTGATGGCAAAGCCGTCGTGTTCTCTCAACACAGCTTCCAGCAATATTTTAATGGTAAACGGAAGCCGGCTGATCTCCCCATAACCCATTTCCTCCAGTTTTGTCAGGCTGAAAAGATGTGCTGTACCTGATCCGGTATCGAATTCAACCCGCGTATTCAAAAACTTTTCCTTGTCACTCATAGCAGTTCGTGGTCCTCAGTTGCTTTTTGGTTATCAAAAATTCGGCTATTCATCAGAACGGTAAAGTTACAAATCATTTTGGATAATGTCCTGTACTGGTTTTAGAGTTGAGAGTTGCAAGGATGCAGGTGAGAGAAATATGCACAACTGCAAGTTGACAAGATCAATGGCAAGCTACCAGCATAAAGAAGCAGAAAGAATCAGCCGAACCGATCCGCCTTTAAAGATGCCCACAACGTGTAATGGCCAACTATTCCCACCTTGCCGGAAGGGTCTATTTTTCCCTGTGAGTGAGATCCCTCATAAAATCCCAAATGAACGACACGCCCGGATCGTCCGCTGTGCCCACACCGCCCTTGTCGAAACGAGGCCAGCCGGGTTCATCCGCCTTTTGATGCCAGGCTGCGTGCCAAAACCAATACCCCCCTGCTTTGTACGTTTCCCTGGCGTGGTCAATCGCCAGTGCCCGGTAGTCGTCCACGTCTTGCTGATAGGGCCGGTCTCCCTCATCATAAACGCCGGGTGTATTGTAACTTTCCCCGCGAACATACTCAATGGATACATTCCCTGCCGTTGGCGGATCAACCTCCGAAATCCTTCCCCACGTATCGGAGTAAAATCCATCATTGGCTCCACTCACGTGGCTTACATAGATGATCCGCTCAGGATCTGTATTCCTGGCCAGTCTGTACAACTCCACCTGACCCTCTGCGGTGGTCAGAAGTTGCTGATCGAATCCGCCATGGTTGGGCTCATTGATTACATGAACCCAGGTGTGCGGCCATGGTTTGAGCAGCTCGATGGTGCTGACGACAGCGTTGCGTACGGCATCGCCATCCGCGAGTTCCTGATCCCGCCCCCTGTAGAATAACATCACAACCGGAACCATGTCCCGTTGAGCCATCTCGTCCAATAATCGCACGAGGCGCCCGGATACCTCCGGTTCCAGGGTGCCATCGGGTTTGAAGCCGTTGAATGCCGAGTTCCCCCCTTCGGTATAACGGCCGCCCTGAATTGTCACTGCTATGCTCTGTATTCCGTGGGCCTTGAGATCTTCGAGTGCGTCGATGAGCCGATCGGTAATTTCATCATTTTGCAGGGCGTTGGCTGCCCGCAGGCCAAAACGGGAAATCGGCTCGCCATTCAATGTAAAGGTGTTGGCCTCGCGCGTCAATACCGGGCGATCCTCTTCCGCAGCCGGGCCTTCTTGCGGACTTGTACAGGCTGCACTCAAAAAAGTGACCCCGATAACAATGATATGAAATATGGATTTCAACATGTACCGTAATTTAAAATTGCACGATTGTCGAACAGTATAAATGAAAAACCTTTGAAATGCTTTATTCATTAAATCACGATCAGATAATTCCACCACTCATAATTAAAAAATATAAAATATAATGTATAATAACTATCGAAACACTGCGGGATCAGTTTTACAATTTATCTAATTCACGGTAGTTCTGTCCGAACATTTGCAAGTTGTGAATTAATAAATGCCTCATAATGTATTTCGAGAGCAAGTTTTTATCATAAAATGACGGCCTTTTTTGTTTTCAGAAAAAGAGAAAAAACGACTTTATTTGCAACAGAGAACCATTTTGGCATCATTTTTTGAAAAGTTCGGACACTACTGAATACACGGGCATTAATATTGCCTTTCAGGGGATAATTAATTAAAATGAATTCACAGTAAACAATATCCCTTCTCTCTTATCACTTATAATACCTTTTAAAGGCATTAAAGAAATGAATTATCCACTGATATCAGTTTACATTTTGAGTTTACTCCTTTTGGCTTCCATCACATCATGTGAACGAATTTTGGGTTATGATTATGAAGAACCGGAACAATGCCTTGATTTCATGGCCGAATTTGAATCACTTCGGGGAGTCCATTTTGCCGATCATGACAGAGGTTGGGCCGTTGGCTTGTGTGGTGTTATTTTCTCTACCAACAATGGCGGTGAAACCTGGAGTCTTCAAAACAGTGGTAGTAAGGAATCTTTGAGTGGTATCCACTTTTTCGGTGATCAAACCGGCTGGGTAGTCGGATGGAACGGTACGATTCTTCATACTGCTGGCGGTGGCATTTGGGAGCAACAGGATCGCAGAGAGGAGTCGTCTAGCGGAATCTCCTGGGCTTTGAGAGACGTCCATTTCACCAGTGTACAATCCGGCTGGGCAGTGGGCTGGAATGGTACAATCCTGCATACAGCCGATGGTGGTGAGAATTGGGAAATCCAGGAGAAAGCCAGCGAGATGAATCTGTACAGTGTTTTTTTTACTGATGATTTAACAGGCTGGGCGGTGGGTTGGAAAGGTACTATCGTTCACACCTCTGAAGGAAGCAATGCATGGCAAGTCCAGGAGAGTGGAACATCAGAAGAATTGCACAGCATCTTTTTCATCGACGATCAAATTGGATGGGCAGCCGGGCTGCAGGGTACAATCCTGAACACTCTCGATGGTGGTGAAAACTGGCAAATACAGGAAACACCTACCACGAATGCCATGAGAGGGATCTACTTTATTGATGAAAATAAAGGGTGGGCGGTTGGCAGCTTTGGAACGATTCTGCTCACAACTGATGGTGGAGAGAATTGGCAGCGCATTGATAATGCAGCTGCAGAAAAGGAGTTAAGGCTGAGAGACCTCCACTTTGTAGATGAGAATACCGGCTGGGCAGTGGGTGAGGAAGGCATCATTCTGCATACTTCTGACGGTGGTGAAAGCTGGGAATTTCAGTAGTGCCTGGCCTATTGGCTGAATGCTCAGTTCACAATCTTGAAACGATATTTAATAAACTACCCCGATGGCTCTGCTTCGGGGTAG
>SKRC01000280.1 GCA_007118695.1 Balneolaceae bacterium
GCCTGGGAGCTCAACGGTGATCTCGAACATCCTATCGGTCTCATATACATTCAACTCAGGTACAAAAGCTCCTTCCGTCCAGTTGAATGCATCCTCAAACACCTCATCGAGCCAGTTTGAAAGACTTACTGGAGTATTTCCGGTTGTTCTTCTCAATAGAGTCGGGAAATCACTTCTTCTACGCATCAGCATAGCTACCTCCTTCACATTTTTGGTTTATGATTCAAAGGTTGTTAAAAATAACTGAAACGCTTTTTGGCTTTCACCAAAAGCTGCTTCATATAAATCAAAATGTGTGCCAACCGGAATTTGATGGATCAATCTGACATTTTTTATATCTGCATTTCCATTTTGTCAAAAACCGACTGTAAAAATGGCAAAGTATGACGGGAATACAGCCGGTTTCGTTTAATCCTGGTGACATGTCAACCAAAATACAATCATTTAGCATTAACGATACTGCCAGTTGCAGGTCATCCCTTCCGATGTATTGGTATGTCGCAAAAGCCACCACCTGTCTTCCCCTTCAGAGGGGACATTTTGCGTAACTGAAGTTTCAAGCATAATGATTTATGCTATACTTATTAACTGGTTATGACACTGGTCTTATCTCATGTTGATAAACTGCAGTGGGATTCCGAAGTCTTTGTTTTTCAGCAGCCGGATTACCTCCTGCAGGTCATCGATCTTCTTGCCGCTCACCCGCACCTGGTCCTCCTGAATGGCCGGCTGCACCTTCAGTTTGGCAGCCTTTATCTCCTTGACAATTTTTTTGGCTGTCTCCCGGTCGATGCCTTCTTTGAGTTTCACTGTCATTTTTACCGCTCCCTGGCTGGTGCCCTCTTCCGGGCCGAACTCCATGATTTTGGGCTCAATACCCCGTTTCACAAAATGTTTGATCAACATCTCCCGAACCGCACGCATTTTCATGCTTTCGGCGGCCAGGATATCAATCCGGTTTTCTTTCCGGTCGAAATTAACTTCTGTGTGAAGCCCCCTGAAATCGTAGCGGGTAGAAATCTCTTTCAGTGTATTGTTTACCGCGTTATCCACTTCCTGGATATTGACCTGGTTTACGATATCGAAGGATGCCATAGTTAAGTTGGTTTATTATTCGGTTTACGGTCAAAATAACAGCTTTAACGGTGGAAGTCACAGGAATTGAAAAATACGGCATGAATCCGTAACCGTTATAAATTTTAACAACTTCTTTAGGTACAATTTTGTAAATCTACCTTAACATCTGCTATTTAAAATGTACCGATCAAATTTAAAGACCTGATATTGAAATAACATTATTTTTTGTTACTTCTTAACTAATGACGATGATTCAAAAGGAGGTACATGCTTCCTTTGCTCCATTTTGTCTTAACTAAATCAATGGAACTGTGATGAAATCATACTTGCCTTTTACAATTAGTCTTCTTGTGATATTTGCTTGCGACCGACCCGATGAAAGGAGCCCGGAGACATCACCGGATGTTGAAATGACCAATGCAACAGAAGCACTCCCGGTAATAATTTCCATTGAGGAATGGGACGTACCCTGGGATGAAACCCGCTCCCGGGATCCTTATGTCTCTCCCGACGGCAGAATATTCTTTGCAGGGCAGCGGGCTGATTACATCGGTTTCTTCGATCCGGAAACGGCCGAATTCGATTATCATGACCTCGATGATGGCACAGGTCCGCACACCGTCGTCGTTGCTGATGATGGCACGCTCTGGTATGCCGGCAACCGTGCCCGCCATATTGGCAAAATGGACCCGGTTACCGGGGAGATCACCAAATTCACAATGGATGATGACCACGCGCGTGACCCTCACACATTTGCCTTCAACAAGGATGGCAACATCTGGTTTACGGCCCAGGGCGGCAATGGAGTGGGGCTTTTTGATGCAACCACTGGTGAGGCAACCGTTATTCCGGTTCCCACCGCCAATGCCCGGCCATACGGAATCGTCATGGATCCGGCAAAAGAACAGCCATGGATAGCTCTGTTCGGCACCAATAAACTGGCCACAGTGAATTCTGAAACCATGCAGCTCGAAGAAATAGAACTTCCGCGGGAAGAGATCCGGGCCCGCCGTCTTGACGTCACATCCGACGGCAATGTCTGGTATGGTGATTTCAGTAGCGGTTATATTGGCCGCTATAACCCGACAGATGGAAGCGTCGAAGAGTGGGAGATGCCCGATGGAGATGTTTCACGGCCATATGCTGTTCTGGCTGATGACAAAGACCGTATCTGGCTGACCGCCAGCGGACTCAATCCTAACAAATTGGTCGGCTTTGATACACGGACGAAAGAGTTTGTCGCCTCCGAAGTTGTTGAAACCGGCATGGGTTCCATTCGTAACATGGTTTTTGATGCGCCGTCCAGATCGATCTGGTTCGGCACCGATACCGGCCATATCGGGAGAGCAGTCGTCGATTAAACATCATTATGTAATAACATCAGGGGTGATTTACCAGCATAGAACCCGAAAAGCAGTTAAGCCTTTTTCGGGTTCCTCTATGTTTATGGGAAGGCCTCTGTGTTTACAAGAATCACTTATATACTGATTATGCCCCGTTTTTTCCTTCAATTTCTTGCTGCAATTGGCTTGCCCTTGATGATAGGGCTGAGCCTTCCTGATAATAAAGCGAGCAAGACCGATAATCTAAGCCCATTGAGTGCGAATTATGACGGGTACCCGGAACATCTGCCCGGTGCTTTCACCGGTGGATTTGGAGAAGAGACCTGCCATTCATGCCATTTTGATTACGATATCAACAATGAACGGGGCTCTTTAACGGTTCAGGGGCCCGGTGAAAAATATACACCCGGGAAATCGTATGAATTTACTGTAATTGTAGAAAGTGAACGAATTGGAAATGGCGGGTTTCAAATGACTGCACGTTTTGAGGATGGCAGCCAGGCCGGTGAGTTTGACTGGACGGGTGACCGGCTCAGTTTCACTCCTTCGGTGGACGAAAACATCCAATACATTCAGCATTCAGAAGCCGGTACTAACCTGACTGCAGAACGGCAGATCAGCTGGTCGTTTGAATGGATTGCACCAAATAACAGCCCTGAACCTGTGATCTTCAACATTGCTGCCAACGCCGGTAACGATGATTTTTCAGCTTTCGGCGACTGGATATATGTGCAGGAGATTATCGTGAAACCAAAACGATGAATGAATCAGCAGGATGAAGTCTCTCCTTGAGGGGAGCGCATATCGGAGCGTTCAGTACAGCCATTCGGGGGGTATTCGATAAGAATTGAACGGAGCCTTCTTTAAGCTTCTGCGATCTCATCCAGCATTCAGATTCCACAAACACCCCACAAAAACCGGTGCTGAACGCGCCATCATTGTCTCCCGCGAAAGAGTTCGGGGGAACTTTCATCCCCGGCTTTCCTGCCACTGCTCACCGGCTGGAGGTAAACGCATAGACGAGCAGGTTCACGCCGAACCTGAATGATGCCTGAACGATCTCTTCGGGGTTGTCGTGCTGGTCGTAGGCCCAGCCATCGGCAGGGTTGGACTCATACGTATAGAGCAGAACCATCCGGCCGTTTCGATAGACACCAAATGCCTGAGGCGGCTTCCCGTCGTGCTCATGTACTTTTGGCGGGCGGCCTTCCGGGAATTCAAAAACATTGTGATAGATGGGATGGTCGGCGGGCAATTCTATGAACTCTTCATCCGGGAAAATATCCTTGAGAATCGGGCGGACGTACTGATCAAATCCGTAGTCATCATCCACATATAAGAATCCGCCATTCTCCAGGTAGTTGCGCAGATTCTCCATTTCCGCCGAGTTAACGGTAATATTGCCGTGCCCGGTCATATAAAGCATCGGGTAGTTAAAAATATCGCGGCTGCCCAGGGGAACATCATCATTCGCCTCTTTGATCGGGATCGGAATGTGCTCTTTGGTAAACCGGATCATATTGGGAAGTGAAGTCGGTGATGCATACCAGTCACCACCCCCGCGGTATTGAATTCTCGCTATTTTGAATTCTTCATTATCCTGGGCTGCCAGAACCGGCATCACCAGAAATGGGAAAAGAAAAACAGTAATCAGAAAAAGTGTTCGCACGCCGCATCCGGAGTTTTGTTCGGGGTAACTGAATACCTTAAGTTAAAAATACATTCCAATAAATCGTCAGACCATTTCTGAGATCAATTATCTTAACGCCGGGCGATTTTCAATAGTGCATACAATCATTCTGTGGCAATAATTATCCGCAGAAATACGATTAAAAAATATACAAGTTGAATCACAGTTTCCTAAAATACCTTTTATGAAAGTGGCTGAAAAACAAAAACTGCTGAAAACCATCCAACAACAGCTCCGGTCTGTGGAGGAGGAAATAACAGAGCTGGAAGAGCTCACCAAACCGGTCGAACCCGACAAATCGCTCGGCCGCCTTTCCCGAATGGATGCAATCAATAATAAAGCCATCAATGATTCCGCTCTGCGGGAGAAAAAGAAGATGAAACAGAAGCTTGAAAAAGCCCTGGAACGATCTGAGCAGGAATCGTTCGGGCGCTGCCTGAAATGCGGCGATGAAATACCCTTCGGGCGGCTTGAGTATATGCCGTATACCACCCGGTGTGTGAAATGTGCCGGATAAAAGGACCGGCCTGCAGGGAGCCGGAGGTTCTTCATAGAAGTATCGTCCTGCGTTTCAGCACTGCTACGGCTCTGCACCCTTTTCATAGGGATTCACATGCACCAGGACATCCTCGATGTTCTCTATTTTCAGCAGCTCATCTTTAACTTTTTTGCTGATGGCATGCCCCTCCTCGACACTCAGGTCCGCCAGAACGGAGATTTTGATATCGACGATGATATAATGGCCGTGTTCACGTGCACGAAATGAATCAATCGACTTGACCCCGTCGATTTCTATCACTTTTTTGCGCATCGTTTCCGTGTCTTCTTTATGCAGGGTATGATCCAGGGTTTTATGCACCGCTTCATAGCCGATATCCCAGGCCATCTTCAAAATCATCCCGGCAATAAGGATGCCCGCTGCCGGGTCAGCATATACCAGCCACCCCATCTGAAGGGTCCCGGCCATCAAAGCAGTTCCCACCCCGGCCAGTACGGCAATCGATGAAAGGGCATCCGACCGGTGATGCCACGCATCGGCTATCAGGGCCTGACTGTGCATCCGCCCGCCGATTCGATTTTTTACCTGGAACAGAATTTCTTTGACCAGAATGGAGAAAAGAATAATATAGATCACCCAGCCGGAGGGCACTTCTGGCGGCTCGGTAAATGCAAATCCTGAATGAATAATCAGTTCAATCCCGACAACACCCAATAAAACCGACACGATAATGGCCGCTACCATTTCGGCCTTTCCGTGTCCGTAAGGATGGTCATGATCGGGCGGCTTCGAAGCTGCGTTAATTCCCACCAGCACCACCACCGACGAGATCACATCGGAGGCCGAATGAAAGGCATCAGCAATCAGGGCTTTGCTATTTCCCAGATAGCCGGCAACGCCCTTGACCAGGGAGAGAAAAAGATTACTGACAATTCCTCCCCAAGCCGCTCTCCTGAGCAGATTTTTTCTTTTCCGGTAAGGGTGCCGATCATTATGAATCACTCCGTTGAAGATACAAGGATTTGTTCATTTTCACGTACTGTTATTCGGGGAGAATTCGGCGTATGGAAACCGCATCGCGCCTGAATATTGGCATCGAATTTACACCCGGACAGCTCTGGTTATTAACGGATTTGAAGCTTTCGCCCTGACTGTTATCTTACCGCCCTGATAATACCACTAACTTCCAGGCTACTATGAGTAACTCTGACGGGTATTTTGCAACCAGAATCGGTAATCCGGCCACCCGGCGAAAAATTTACGTCGGCGCTTTTTTCGCCCTGATCCTGGCCGGGGTTTATAGCTCGGGTCATTTTCCGGAACAGAACGGGCACTTCGGATTCTGGTCGGTGATGCCTCCGCTGGTGGCAATTGTGCTGGCTTTCTGGACGCGTGAGGTGGTCAGCGCCCTCTTTATCGGGATATGCCTGGGAGGTGTCATTTCCGGGAATATCAATATCGTGGAAGGCTTTCTGATTCCGTCGATCGGCACGGAAAGTTTTGCCCTGATACTCCTGGTGTACCTGTGGGCCCTGGGCGGGCTGATCGGTATCTGGACCCGTACCGGCGGCGCCGAGAAATTTGCCGTCTGGGCCAGCGGCATCATGGTTCGCGGGCCAAGATCAGCCAAATTTTTTACCTGGATCATGGGCCTTGTCTTTCACCAGGGAGGCACCATCAGTACTGTTCTTACCGGAGCAACGGTGCGGCCGGTTGCCGACAAGCACAAGGTCTCCCACGAAGAATTGGCCTATATGGTCGATTCCACAGCCTCCCCGGCGGCAACGCTGATACCGTTTAATGTCTGGCCATTCTATGTGGCCGGCCTGGTCCTGGGAACACTCCCGTTGTTTGAAACCACCCAGCAGGGAGTGGCTTTTTTCTTTTCGGCCATCTTTTTCAATTTCTATGCAGTCTTTGCCATTCTCATTACACTGCTTTTTGCCTGGGAAAAATTGCCATGGGTTCCCGGCAAGAAAATGAGGGCGGCGATGAAACGTTCGCGGGAGGAAGGGCTTTTGGACCGGCCCGGCGCCACTCCCATGGCAGCGGATGAGCTGACCGAGCAGAAAATACCTGAAAACTACAAGCCGGGTTTGATCGACTTCTTCGGCCCGATTGGGGCCCTTCTGGGTGTGGCGATCATCCCCTATATCGTCACATATTTCTTCATGGGCCGGCGGGATGATCCCACCCTGCTCATTGCCGAAGCGTTTGTCCTGGCCGTGCTTGTCGGCTTTGCCGTTGCCATGGCCAAAGGCATGAAGCTGCAGGAGGCCGTTGATGGATTCGTGGATGGCTGTAAAGGAGTGACAATCGGAGCAATTATTCTGGCCCTTGCCGTCACGCTCAAGGAAGTCGCCGAAGCGGTCGGAACGGCCGATTACGTGGTTGCCATGGTAGGCGATCTGATCCCGCCCTTCGTATTGCCCGGCCTGCTGATGGTGCTCTGTATGCTCATCGCTTTTTCGACAGGAACCTCCTGGGGCACCTATGCGGTGGTATTCCCGGTAGCTGTTCCCCTGGCCTGGGCCGTTGTCCCCGATCCATTTTTCCTCACCCTCTGTTTTGCTGCCGTGATTGGCGGAAGCGTCTTCGGCGACCAGTGTTCGCCCATTTCCGACACCACCATCCTCTCGTCCCTGGCCACCGGCTGCGACCTGATGGACCACGTATATACCCAGTTCCCTCTGGCCATCGCCGCCGGCCTGTTGGCGATGATTACTTATGCGGCGCTGGTGATCATATTTGTGTAAAATACCCGTAACATCAATCATTACGTATTAAGGCACGGAAAAAATTTACCGGGTTCCATGCCAGCAACTGTAAGCACATGCTGACTTTTTTGAATTTACGTATCTTCCATACATGGAATGGTTTTATCAAAAAAACACTCAGTGTCGAATGTTGAATATTGAGCGTTTTTTCATCACATTCTCACTTTTACCATTTCCTTTTCACTATTTTCATTTCACTATTTTCCTGATACAAGGCCTGCAAGCCTACAAACAGCATCCTTCAAATCTACTGAACTATGAAATACAGACCCCTGGGGAAAACCGGCTTTAACGTTTCTGAAATATCACTTGGCACCTGGCAGCTTGGAGGTAAATGGGGAACCGAATTTGATCATGATGTGGCCGGTGAAACACTGGAAAAAGCTTTTGACAACGGCATCAATTTTATTGATACCGCCGATGTTTACAAAGGCACAGAAAGTGAAATCGCTGTCGGTAAAGCTGTGAAGAGAGCAAAAAACCGGATTTACATCGCAACCAAATGCGGCCGGCAGATCAATCCTCACACCAATGAAAATTATACTCCTGAAGTACTCAGAAACTATGTAGAGGATTCCCTCAGGAGAATGGATATTGAGGCCATCGACCTGATTCAGCTCCACTGCCCGCCCACCGAGGTCTATTACCGTCCGGAGATCTTTGGGGAATTTGAGAAATTGAAGGCCGAAGGCAAAATTTTGAACCTGGGCGTCAGCATAGAAAAAGTGGAAGAAGGGCTAAAAGCCATCGAATATGCCAATGTGACGACCCTCCAGGTGATCTACAATATATTTCGCCAGCGTCCTCATGAGCTGCTCTTTCCCAGGGCGAAAGAGAAGAATGTGGGCATTATTGTCCGGGTACCACTGGCCAGCGGACTGCTGACCGGTAAATTTTCCAAAAACACCACCTTCGATAAAAAAGATCACCGCCATTTCAACCGTGAAGGTAAATTCTTTGATGTGGGCGAAACATTTTCAGGCATCCCGTACGAAAAAGGAATCGAGGTTGTGGAGCGGCTGAAACAGATCCTGCCGGCCGACATCAGCCTAGTGCATCTGGCCTTGAAATGGGTGCTTATGCGCGATGAAGTAAGTTGTGTGATTCCCGGCGCCTCCAGGGTTGAACAGGTCGATTCCAACGTTAAAGCCGCTGATATGCCACAACTTACGGATGATGTGATGAATAAAATCGAAGATCTGTATAATGAAGAAATCCGAGCAATGATCCATCATAAGTGGTAATTCTTGTGACACACAACAGACATAGTTACAACCGGCAGGCTGCCGGATACGAAAAACGCTGGAAAGCTTATCTCGATCATACTCATAAGGAGTTTCTCAGGAGAATTGAAGTGAGAAAAGCCGACCGCGTACTGGATATAAGTTGCGGAACCGGACTATTGGCGGAAGAGCTTATCAAACGAAATGCACCATTCGGGGAACTGGTGCTGAATGATATTTCCGAGGAGATGATCGCCATCGCACGGCAGCGGGTCGGGGAACACCCGAACATTAACTTTATCGATTATCCCGCCGATCAATTCCCCGAACCTGCACAGCTTTTTGATCTGATCCTCTGCCTGAATGCGTTTCATCACTACGGAAATCAAAAACAGGTGGTCGAGCATTTCCACACTCATTTAAAACCCGGCGGCAGGGTCTGCATCCTCGACTGGAACCGCATCGGGTTGTTCCGGCCGGTTAATAAAATCATCAACTGGATCACCCCCGAGCACATTGAAACCCGGTCTGACAGAGAAATGAAGGCGCTTTTAACACAGGCCGGATTAACTATTCAATCCTTGGATATCTGGCCATTCCGGTACTGGCGATTCTTTTACTTTGAAGCGAAGAGAATAACGAATATCGAATAGCGAATGTTGAATGTTGACAGCTGAATGTTGACATAATTTTCAGGGTAAGCCGGAATCTCTTCTCAAATTATGAGTTGTTTAGCTTGTTTTCGTACCTTTACGCCAAATTTTAAATCAATGAATAATCCATGATCCAGGTTTTGCTGGTGGCATTTGGGGGCGCTATCGGAGCGTTGATGAGATACCTTACTTCTCTTGCTACGGTTCGTATCATCGGCAAATCCAGGGTTCTGACAGGTACGGTGGCAGCCAATTCGCTTGGCTGTCTGCTTGCCGGCATCCTGCTTGGCTGGGTTTCGGTGGTAGAGCACCCGGGCGAAAATATCGTGCTGTTTCTTACCATTGGTATCCTGGGATCCTACACCACCTTTTCCACCTTCTCACTTGAACTTTCGCGTCTGCTGAAAAAACCTTACCCGGAGTTACTCACCTATCTGTTTCTGCAGATGGTTGTAGTGATCGGCCTGGCAGCGCTGGGTTATTTGTCGGCCATCTTGCTTGCCGGGAGGATCTATGGGTAAGAGACATTCCCCGGCAGATCTGTTCTGGGTAGCCTTCGGCGGGATGGCCGGAGCTGTGTTGCGTCATGGAACCAATCATGCGGTTACATCCATTTTTGGCGAGAACCACATTTATACGGCCACGGCCATCGAAAACATCCTCGGCAGCTTTCTGATGGGATTTTTCTACATCCTGCTGATCCGTCGTTTTGACAGAAGCCACAGGTTGAATCTTTTTCTGCTGGTCGGACTCGTCGGCAGCTACACCACCTACTCCGGTTACGGCACACAGGCCGTTATGTTGATCCAGGAGTCCGTGCCGCTATTCATGCTTTATCTATTTGGCCAGCTTTTTCTTGGCCTGATTGCACTTTTAGCGGGCATGAAACTTGTGAAGAAGACTCCGAGGGGATGACGTCTGACCGGAATTTGACGCAGTATTAATTTTTTTTGCCACGATATCCCGATTAGATGTCCGGGGTGGGCCGATCCCGGCAATCCACTTGCCCCGTGAAAGCTTTCCTGATTCGATCCCGATGCAGCTGCCAGGAGCTAACAATGCCCAATGGGATTTATGGGCTGAAATATTCGGCATAACCGGAAACAACCTTCGAATGCCTGAGCATGGAGTTAAGCTTAATTGTTTCCAAAGCTTTTTTGCTCTTGGTTCCGGTCGATTATCTTTTAAAAGACCTTCATAATTAACGATCAAACTGGAGGCGTCCACCATCTTTGAGTTACAGCTTTAGGGTCAAATATCAACCTGCAAGCCGATCAGCACATAATTGATCCATGCAAAGTTATAGACCTGATCTACATCAGCACCGCCTTCAAGAACACGGTAGCCGGCGTTCATGCTCCAGTTATTCGACACTTTGTAGTTGAATGTGAGCGCCGCATCGGTAGCCCGGCCCTGTGGGCCGGCAAGCGTTTCCCCATCCAGGGTGAGCGAAAGGCCCGCACCCAGATCCCGCTGAACGTAGAGATGAATCAGTGGCACAAATCCGAAATCGGAGCTGGAATCGGACCGGTCGGGCTGAGCCAGAGCCACCTCGGCATCCCGGATCAACCCGGCAAGCCCGGCCCCAAGTACCCAGTTGTTTTGATTGTAGAAGGTGTAACGGTAGGTCAGCCTGTATGTATTAAACCGGTAGGTGCCATCGATGGGTGTATTGGCTTCAAAAGTGGTTTCTTCAAAAATGATCGGTTCATCAAAGGATCCGGTTCCAATCTTGCTTAGCGGCGCAAGCAGTGCCCGCACTGTATGACGCTCGTCAAAACTGAGATTAACCCGAAAGCGGAAAAAAGGTGCAACTTCAGAACCGATCAGGTTCATCATATCAAATTCGGTCCCCCCATCATTTGGAATCCTCACATCATTGCGGCTGAACCAGATCAGTCCGGTTTCTCCTTCAACAGAAAGCTGCTGCCCGCTGGCGGAACTTGGCAATATCAAAATGGTGGTGGAGAAAATCAGAGGGATCAGGAAAAATAAAAGCAGGCTGTTCAGGGCTTTCATCATAATACATTGGGTTCGATTATTGGCATAAAAGGTAACGGATCCATTTGGCTTTCGGATTGAAACCTTCCTAAAGTGTACAATCATTCCCTGAGAGAAAAAACTGCTGCCCTTCAATAATCGAAATGAAAAGTTAAGTGTTTGTCAGTTGACGATGAATTTCCGTGCCCAAATAGCAATTATTGGTTAATGAAGTTATCGGTTAATTGGTTATTGGTTATCGGGTCCTCCGGCAGAAGATTTATCCGATAACAAATTGTTGATACCCAATAACTTAACGGGGGCATCTATTCCTGTTTGATACATTCAGAATCACTATGCGAATTAATTAATCACGACACCAGGTTAACCATGCGATGTGAAGTAAGTCGAAAGGAGTTTATCTTGTCAATGGCTGGGGGTTCGAAATTCCTTACAAGATGTGTAATATTTTTGGAAAATATAGATTTTTTGATGTTAGCACGTATATTGGGGTTGCAGTTGTAACAAATTTATCCAATGTACAGATTCGCCGCATATCAAGTATTGGTCAGATTCACAGCATTTATGCTGGTGATCGGGGTTGCAATACCTACCGGCCTTCAGGCCAAGGAATTGATCGATTATTGCCTGGATCCGGTTGAACAAAGCAGTGACATGAAGCACGATCACAGCTGCTGCCCGTCGGATTCCGATGAACCGGAGCCCGGGGATGCCACCCAGCACGACTGCAACTGGAGTCTGATCTGTGCATGTCATATCGACCGGGCACCGCTGAGCGACCAAAACTGGACCACACCAAACACTTTGTTTCCCGGCTCACTGGTAACTGTTGCAACGCTCAATCCGGAGGATCACACCGACAGTTTTCAATTTCCAAACACTCAGGCCGACACGTACTCAACACCCCCTCTCTTTTTGTTGAACAGTACGTTTTTGAATTAGCCAACTAATTGCATTTCCATTAGAGGGCTCGGACCCAATATACCCCGACCGCTGTCGTGGGAGTGTCCGGCGAAGCGCATGCGGAGCCGGAAGTGGGGTGTTCTTTCGTGTGATTGTTTAGAGGCAGCGTTTTAAATCAGAAGCAACGCATAGAACAGATTTAACTCGTTCGCCTGCATTCACGGGAACACACCCCTCGTTTGGCAAACCAGGCTTCGCCTTTTTGCCTGCACTTTTACCCCTCTCCCCGCAAGAAAATAAGAGACAGGCGAGAGGGGACTTTTGGACCAAGCTCTTATCAAAGATCCAGCCTTTGATCCGGTTTATAACCCTGGTCAAAAGAGGTCTCAATACCTAATACTTATATTACGACTCACGACTACCCGAAGTTTCGGGTCTTCGAAATACACTCAGCATGACTAATTCAATCATCCGCTTTTTTCTCGAAAACAAACTGATCGCCTTGCTGCTGTTCCTGGCGCTGGCCGGGTGGGGTATATCCACAGCACCGTTCGACTGGGATATCGATTTTATTCCGCGCGATCCCGTGCCGGTGGATGCCATCCCCGATATTGGTGACAACCAGCAGATCGTTTTTACGGATTGGCCGGGCCGGGCGCCGCAGATTATTGAAGACCAGATCACCTATCCGCTCACAACCCAACTGCTTGGAATCCCCGGCATCCGCACCATCCGAAGCAATTCGATGTTCGGGTTTTCCAGCATCAATATCATCTTTGAGGATGACATTGAATTCTACTGGAGCCGGGCCCGGATCCTTGAAAAACTGAATGCCCTGCCGGCCGACCTGCTGCCGGAGGGTGTACAGCCTGCACTGGGCCCTGATGCCACCGCCCTCGGGCAGATCTTCTGGTATACGCTGGAAGGCTACGACCGCGATGGCAACCCGACCGGCGGCTGGGACCCGCAAGAGCTGCGGTCCATCCAGGATTTCCAGGTGCGATATGCCCTGGCCTCGGTCGATGGTGTGGCCGAAGTGGCCAGTATCGGCGGATTTGTCAAAGAGTACCAAGTGGATATCGACCCGGTTGCCATGCGCGAGGCGGATGTTACAGTGACCGACATCGCCAATGCCGTCCGGAAAAGCAACCAGGAAGTGGGTGCGCGCACCATTGAGATGAACCGGGCAGAATATGTGGTTCGCGGGCTGGGATATATTCAATCGAGCGAAGACCTGGATGAAAGTGTTGTGGCCGTCCGTGATAATACCCCGATTCGCATCAAGGATGTTGCACGCGTCGGAATGGGTCCGGCGCAGCGCCGGGGAGCTCTCGACAAAGCCGGGGCCGAAGCTGTGGGCGGAGTGATCGTTGCCCGGTTTGGTGAAAATCCGCTCGAAGTCATCCAAAACGTTAAAGAGGAGATCGAAAACATCGCCCCCGGTCTGCCGACCAAAGAACTGGCCGACGGAACGGTTTCGCAGGTGAAAATCGTGCCGTTTTACGACCGAACCGGGCTGATATATGAAACACTCGGTACCCTCGAGGAAGCCCTCTCTCTGCAGATTCTGATCACCATCATCGTGATTATCATCATGGTGATGCATCTGCGTACGTCGATTGTAATTTCGGCACTGCTTCCGCTGGCTGTGCTGATGAGCTTTATCATGATGAAATACGTGGGTGTGGATGCCAATGTGGTGGCCCTGGCGGGAATCGCCATATCCATCGGTACGGTGGTGGACATGGGGATCATCCTGACCGAGAATATGCTCAAACATATGGATGAGAAAGATCCGGACGAGAACCTGCTCGAGACGATCTACCGGGCAACGGCGGAAGTGAGTCCGGCCGTGATCACCGCCCTGATGACCACCATCGTCAGTTTCCTGCCGGTGTTTATGCTCGAAGCCCAGGAAGGACGGTTATTCGGACCGCTGGCGTGGACCAAAACCTTTATTCTGATTGCCGCCCTTGTCATTGTCATCACCCTGATACCGAGTTTTGCCCACTGGCTGTTCTCACAAAAAATCAGCAATAAAAGATGGCTGCTGTTCTGGAATGGCCTGATGATCGCCGGCGGTCTTTTTATTGCCATCGGTTATCTTGGCTGGGCCGGGCTGACACTGATGGCTCTCGGCGCCAGCAATCTCACCGGGATGTACAGAGAGGATTACAAACCCTGGGCGCCATGGGTGAACAACGGTATTATACTATTGGGCGTAGGCTGGCTGCTGGCCGGTGCCTGGCTTCCGCTTGGCCCGGAAAACCCCATATCGGTCAGTTTGATCTTTATTATTCTGATTGTGGGGGTCATGTTCGGGCTATTCTGGCTCTTCATGAAATATTATGAGAGAATTCTCGACTGGTCGCTTCGAAACAAGGCGGTGTTCCTGTCGGTTCCTGTACTGATCCTGATCGTCGGTCTGATGAGCTGGCGCGGATTCGATACCACATTCCGCTATGTAGCCGACGGGTTCAACGCGGTGGGAATCACCATCGAAGATACCCGGTTGTGGACGGCAGCCGATGAGCAGTTCCCCGGACTGGGCCAGGAATTCATGCCAACGCTCGATGAGGGCTCGTTTCTTTTGATGCCGACCACCATGCCGCACGCAGGCATTGAAGAAGCCCTGCAGATGACACGAGAAATGGATATGCGCGTTGCCTCCATTCCGGAAGTGGAAACCGTTGTGGGTAAAATCGGACGGGTGGAATCGGCTCTCGATCCGGCGCCGGTCTCCATGTTCGAGAATGTGATCATCTACAAGAGCGAATACAAGACCGATGAAAGAGGCCGGCGGGTTCGATACAAGGTTGAAGGCGGAGAATTTGTGCGGGATGATACCGGTGACCTGATTCCTGACCGCCGCGGCCGGTACTATCGCCAGTGGCGCGATCATATTCAGTCGGCAGATGATATCTGGACCGAAATTCTGCAGGCAGCAGACATTCCTGGCGTGACATCCGCCCCCCGCCTGCAGCCGATTGAAACGCGGCTGATCATGCTTCAAACAGGCATGCGGGCCAATATGGGAATCCGCATCAGCGGCCCCGATCTTGATACCATCGACGATTTTGCTACAACAGTTGAACCGCTGATACGACAGGTGGAGGGGGTTCGTCCGGCTTCCGTCTTCGCCGACCGTGTTGTCGGCAAACCCTATCTGGAAATCGACATCAACCGGCAGGAGATTTCTCGTCACGGATTGTCGATTCAGGATGTCCATGAAGTCATCGGTACAGCCATTGGCGGACAAATGCTGGGCATGACGGTCGAGGGCCGTGAGCGATACCCCATGCGGGTGCGCTATGCGCGGGAATACCGCAATACCCCGGAGATGATGGAGCGAATACTCGTGCCGACATCAGGTGGCTCTCAGATCCCGCTGGGACAGATTGCAGACATCAGGTTTGAAACGGGGCCGATGAATATCCGCAGTGAGAACACTTTCCTCAGCGCCTATGTGACGTTCGACCGGCTTCCCGGCGAGGCTCCGATCGAGGTAGTCAACCGGGTGCGTGAACACCTGGATCATAACATCAGTGAAGGCTCCTTAACCGTACCGGACGGAGTCAGCTATACCTTTGAAGGGGAATTCAGGAATCAACAGCGTGCGGCAGAAAGATTGTCGGTGGTACTGCCGATTACGCTTCTGATTATTTTCCTGATCATCTACTTCCAGTTCCGGTCGTCGCCGGTTACGTTTATTGTCTTTTCCGGGATTGTCCTGGTCTGGGCCGGCGGATTTATTCTGCTCTGGCTCTATGGCGAAGACTGGTTTTTCAACTTCTCGGTGCTCGGTGTGGAACTGCGTGAGTTTCTGCAGATGGGAACAGTCAATATGAGTGTGGCCGTCTGGGTCGGATTCCTGGCCCTGTTCGGCATTGCCGTGGATAACGGTGTGGTGATGGCCACCTACCTGGAACAGCTTTTCGAACGGAAGAAACCGGAAGGCAGAGAAGGAATCTACGCCACCGCCATCGAAGCCGGTATGAGGAGGGTCCGCCCGTGTCTGATGACCACCGGAACCACTCTGCTGGCTCTGCTGCCGATTCTCACATCACCCGGCAAGGGATCGGAAATCATGATCCCGATGGCCGTCCCGATATTCGGCGGGATGTTCATCCAGGTGTTGAGTTTGCTGCTGGTGCCGCTGCTCTATGCGATGTGGAAGGAATATGGTATGAATGTTGAAAACAAAATGGAGAAGAAATGAGTAGTCGTGAGAAATTAGTCATGAGTCATGAGAAAAAATCTCCCCTTCAGGGGAGTGGATGCCGTAGCACTAGCGGAGGCAGACGAGGGGTGTTCTGGAAACCGGGCTGGGCGAGAGCCAAGACGCGGCACGGTTTCATGTCCGAACACCCCCCTCGCTTGTCAAAACAGGCTTCGCCTTTTTGTCTGCACTTTTCCCCTCTCAAGTGGGGATTATTTAAACCTGTGTTCCTCACCGGACTTTTGGCAATCATCACCATACTTTCATTCACACAAACCGTTCAGGCACAAGCACCCCAACCTATTGACCGGCCGGAGGAACTCCGTGTCCTGGATTTCTATTTCCAAATAGCTGTTGAGCAAAACCCGGAGCTGGCATCCATTCGCCATGAAGTTGAGGCTCAACGACAACGCTCGCCCCAGGTCCGTGCCTTGCCTGATCCGGAAGTTTCAGCCGGCTATTATATCAATCCGGTTAACGAAACGAGTTTTCCCGCCCGCTTTTCGGTCAGTGCCATGCAGATGTTTCCCTGGTTCGGGACTCTGGATGCCAGGGGAAATGTGGAGGAGAGTATCGCCGATGCCATGCATCACTCATTCACTGCCCGTCAGCTTGAAATCATCAGTGAAGTTCAGGATCTGTGGTTTACGTATTACAAACTGAACCATCATGTGCACGTGAACATGGAGATCCTGCAGATTGTAAGAGACCTTGAAAACCTGGTAGAGGCCCGTTATGAAACCGGACGGGCCGGCCAGGCGGATCTGCTCCGCCTTCAAATGGAAGAGCAGCGAGTTACAAATACCATCGAGCAGCTCGAGGATGGAAAAAATCCGGTACGGGAGCGGTTCAATGCATTGCTTCACCGGGACCCGGCGGAAGACATCGAAGTACCCATGCTTCTTCCATCACGGACTCTGGCCTGGTCGAAGGAGGAACTTCTTGAGTTCGCCAGGCATTACCACCCTCAGTTTAACCGACTCGAGGCGCAACGCAGCCAGTTTCAAAACAGGGTCGATCTGGCCCGTCTTGAAGGACGGCCGTCGTTCGGTATCGGCCTGGAATATATGGGGCGCGATTTCAGCATGCTGAGCATGATGCCGGATATGACCGAAACCTTTATCGGTATGGCTACCATCCGGATTCCGATCTACCGGAGCAAATACCGGGCTCAGCAGCGGGAAGCCCGGCTTCAGCTCCAGGCGACCGATGCACTGGAAACCGATCTGACCAACCGTTTCCGGACCGATCTTGAAAAAGCCATGAAATCCCTTCGTGACGGCCAAAGGGAGTACCGGTTGATTGCCGACGAGTTGCTGCCACGTTCCGAACAGGTACTTGAAATTCTATCCGAAGAATACCGCACCGGACAGGTCCGGTTTGATGAATTGCTTCAGGTCGTACGTGAACTGCTGGACCTGGAAAATGAATTGGTTGAAGCTTTGGCAAATCAAAATGAAGCGATGGCGGAAATTGAACAATTGATAGGAAATGAATTGATGAATTATGAATGATTCGATGAAAAGTGAAAACGCAAGAAGCAGCAAGTTCTCTCTTGAAAAGGGCCAGACGATGAGACGTTCAGCTAAATCGTCAAGGGTGTTTACCATGTGCAGGAACCGAACCCAATACGAACACTCCCCTCGTTTGACAATAACAGGTTTCGCCTTTTTGTCTGCACATTTCCCTCTCCCCGCAAAAAAGCGCGGGACAGGCGAGAGGGGACTTATTGGACCGAATCCTTTACAACGATTATAAACAATAAACCCACAAGACCATGAACATCACAAAACAACAACTCATATACGGAACCGGGCTTTTACTGGCCGGGCTTTTCTTCGGCTGGCTGCTATTTTCAGGCACGGCCGATCACGACGCCCATACGGATTATGATCAACTCAGTCCGGATGAGATGGAACAACACATTCAGGAAGCGCACACCGATGAAGAAGGTGAGATCGTCTATACGTGCAGCATGCACCCATCGGTCCGGGAAGATGAACCGGGCAACTGTCCCATCTGCGGGATGGAATTAATCCGGGCCCGGGCGGATCAGGCCGAAGTGGATGAAGACACGTATTCGATGGTAATGACCGAAGCTGCCATGAGGCTGGCTGATATTCAAACCACACATGTAATCCGGGGGTTTCCCGAAAAACAACTTGACCTGCCGGGTCGCATTAAAGTGGATGAACGAAGGCTTACGAAAGTCACCACTCATTTCGCCGGACGGATTCTGGAAACCAAAGTTGACTTTACAGGCGCCCCGATCCGGGAAGGAGAACCGATGGCCACCATTTATTCACCGGAATTGATTGCAGCACAGCGTGAGCTGCTTGAAGCCGCCCGGCAGAAGGACCGAAACCCCCGCATGTACGAGTCGGCAAAACAGAAATTCCGCCTCTGGGAGTTTACGGATGATCAGATCGAAGAGATCGAAAGTCGCGGCGAAGTGCAACGGGAACTTGAAATTCTCTCCCCTGTCAGCGGTTTCGTGCTGTCACGAAATGTAGCGAATGAGCAATATGTCATGGAAGGAAGCATCATTTATGAAGTGGCCAATCTCGATAATCTCTGGGTCGTCCTGGAAGCTTATGAAGAAGATATCGACTGGATCTCAATCGGAGATGCCATCCGGTTCAGGTCACGAAGCAACCCGGGGCAAAACTTTGAAGCCACGGTTTCTTATATCGATCCTGTCGTCAATCCCGGAAAGCGGACCGTTGGAATCCGTGCTGATGTGAACAACCCGGGAAACCGGTTAAAACCCGATATGCTGGTCCGCGGTACCCTCCGGGCCGGCCTGGACTCGGAAAAGCTGATGGTTCCGGTCTCTTCCGTGCTCTGGACAGGCCCGCGCTCGCTGGTCTATGTAAAAGACACATCCGTGGATGTTCCCCGGTTTGAAGTCCGTGAGGTTGAACTGGGCCTCAGGGCCGGAGACTATTACGTGATTGAAGAAGGAGTTGAGGAAGATGAGGAAGTGGTTTTCCATGGAGCATTCCGAATTGACAGTGAAATGCAGCTTGCCGACCGCTTCAGCATGATGAACCGTGAGCCGGGAAGGGGCGCAGTACCGGTTCATGACCACGGTGACATGGAGATGGACGACGATCATGAACATGTAGATTATATTCAGGTGCTTCCCTATGCTCATGGCGAAGAGGTTGACGGAGTCACCGAAGATTTTCAAAATGATTTCCTCGGATTGATTCGTGCCTACCTGGATGGCAAAGAAGCATTGCTGGCCTCCGATTCTGAAGCCGTAGGCACAGCCTTCCAGCAGGCCTTGAATGAACTCCAATCAATCGGCTTGCACCGCATGCAGAGCGATGCCCACATGCTTTGGATGGAGCATTACGAAACCATCGAAAACCACCTGAATCACATTACAGGTGCGGATAATATTGAAGATCAGCGAGAAGGATTCCGCGGGTTGTCTGATGTGTTGATCGAAGCCATCAACAGCTATGGTATTCCCGGCGTCATCTACCATCAATACTGCCCGATGGAAGACGCCAGCTGGCTCAGCAGTGAAGAACAGATCGAAAACCCTTACGCACCGGATACCATGCTAAATTGTGGTGAGATAATCGAGAGGGTTGAAAATTAAAGCGATGTAAAGACCTTCTGGATTTTCAGGACCCTGAAGGGTTTATAAAAGTTAACCATTTGTAATTATCGAATTTGTGGAATATTTACAACCCTTTATTGGATAAATGAATCTAAAATTCCAAAAGATAGTTAACTTTAAACAACTTTACGGAGATACCTATGAAAGAAATCAAAGCGATGATTCGTCCGGAAATGTTTGAAACGGTTTATAAAAATCTGAGAGCCGAAGGGTACTGTTGTCTTACGGTGTACCACGGCGAAGGAATAGGTCGCCACGGCGATCCCGATAAACTGAATGCCAGCCTCGATTTTCCTTTTCTTCACTTAAAAGTAGTGAAAATTGAAATACTTATTGATGAGTCGCAGGAAGAGGAGGTCATGAATATCATTCAGAGGTCAGCCGGCACC
>SKRC01000127.1 GCA_007118695.1 Balneolaceae bacterium
AAGAGAAGATGGATGAAATCAAAGAAAAGGGAGAGGCAACGGTGGTTTTGGCCGGCCGTCCCTTTAAAGTAAAGAAAAAGTTTCTTGACGATCTCAACGAACAGGTTATGGACGAGTTCATTCGCAACCTGGAGAAAGCCCTGCTGATTTTCCATTCCCCGGTGGATGAGACGGTCAGCATTGACAACGCTGCCCATATTTATAAACTCGCCCGTCATCCCAAGAGTTTTGTGTCTCTGGATGATGCCGACCACCTGCTTACCGACGAAGAAGATGCCAAATATGTGGGTTCGGTAACCGCCGCATGGGGAGAGCGATATTTCACCTGAGCCGGAAAGGCAAAATCCAATACACAAATGACGAACTTTTTCCCATAAATGGTGTATCATTTATGATGTAACCTTCTCCGCGAAGCTTGTTCTTTATCAAAAAAAGATCTAACTCTGCAGACACCCATATAACACTATGCTTTTTTTTCGCCTGCCATTTCTTTGCTTACTGATCAAGCTGATCGTTGGGGTACACCTGCTATTGGCCCAGGATATTATTGATCCGGATGAAGTTCGCTCCCTGCCCGCCCCTGCTGCCGATGAGATATGCACCCTTGGCCACACCGATATCGATGCCCACTATTTTGTCCGGCCCGAGCCGCATGTACGACAGCGAATGGTGCTGGACCCCGAAGCGGATTTCCAGGTCACATTCGAAAATGACTGCGGAGGCAATACCTGGCCGGCACAGGCACAGAATGCATTCGAGCACGCCTTGTCCATCTGGTCGGTGCATGTTCAGTCAATTATCCCGATTCGTGTCGAAGCAACCTGGGCGGATATCGAACCGCTTGGATCTGCAGGCCCAACTCTGATCATCCACAGCAGCAATGTGGTCGGCGGTGAACCCAACACCTGGTACCCGATTGCCCAGGCCAGTGCCATGTCGAATATTGATTTTTTGGCTACGAGTAATGAAGATTTTGATATGACTGTCAAGATCAATTGCAATGTCGGCAACTGGTATTTTGGGACGGATGCCAACCCGGGTGGCAACCAGCTTGATTTGGTTACCGTGGTGCTGCACGAGGTCGGCCACGGACTGGGATTTCTAGGCACCATGGAGGGAGATCCGGACGCACAAACTGCCGAATGGGGAAGAAGATCCAACAGTCAGGTATATCCGCTTATTTACGACCGGTTTGTGCAGGACGGAGATGAAGTGCAGGTTATTGACGAATCCGTGTATCCCAACGATTCCGGACCTCTTTACCAGGCCGTAACCGGCCAGCAAGGCGGACTGTTCTTCAGCGGGCAGGAAGCCGACCGTATGTTTACGGGCATGCCTGTCCCCCTCTACGCCCCTTCACCATGGGCGCCCGGCTCCAGCTATTCTCATGTGGATGATGAGACTTTCCGGCAAACCCAGGATGCCCTGATGAGACCCCGGATCGATCGGGCATTTGCCATCCATACGCCCGGGCCGGTATTCTGTGGCATTCTGTCCGATAAAGGCTGGCCTCTCGGCAGCAGCTGCCGGGAGACCCTCGACAGAGATGCGATGATTGTCTATGAGCCCGACATGCTCGACTTTGAACTGGTCAATATCGGAAACCCGAAAGACTTGACCTTTATAATTACCAACGATGAAACATCGGAAGATCCCATACAGGGCAGGGTGGAAATTGAGGGCGAGTTTTTTTCAATTGTCCAGGGTGGAGGTGCTTTTGACCTGGAACCGGGGAATGAGCTTCCGGTAGTGGTTCGGTTTGATCCGGCCTCAACCGGTGAGAAATCAGGGCAACTTCGGGTATTCCACAATGCATTCAACGAAACAAGCCCGATTGATGTACCGCTTGCCGGAGATGCACTTGAGCGGGATGAGCTGGCCAGGCTGGATCAAAATTTTCCCAATCCGTTCGATATCTCCACCCAAATCAATTACGGCCTGACGAAAGAGTCGGATGTGCGCATTGATCTGTTTACTGTTACCGGCCAGCTGGTAAAAACACTTGTCAACGAACGGAAACAGGGCGGCAACCATGAAGTGGTTCTGGATGCCGGCAACCTGTCAAGCGGAATGTATCTGTACCGCATCATTGTTGATGGATTTTCAGACACCAGGAAATTGCTGCTGGTTCGATAATCATTAATTCCAGTGGTTTGTCCACTTTGCTTTTGCAAATTTACCGGATTCTACAAAACCCGGATTAGTCGTTTGTCCGCATTTCCAACAAATTAAATTCCCGGGGAGAAACAGTGGCTGGATTTTATTCATCCCGCGTCCAAATTGTTATTGAACAATGATAATTTTGGGTTAAATTCCCTGAATAACAATGGGTTCAGAAACTTAACGGGAG
The DNA here is from genome assembly GCA_007118695.1 of Balneolaceae bacterium. Lineage (GTDB taxonomy): Bacteria > Bacteroidota > Rhodothermia > Balneolales > Balneolaceae > SKRC01. The sequence goes on from SKRC01000127.1 coordinate 2,351, forward strand.
AAATTATGAGACACTTAGTAAAAGTACTGATTGGGATAATGCTATATCTGGTTTTAGCTGAAACGGTAGATGCTCAACTTCGCGACCGCCTTAGAAACCGGGCACAACAGGCTGCTGAAGACAGAATGGAAGAACGCATAGGCAGAGAACTGGAAAAAGCGGCTGAGCAAATGGTTGACCATGCCTGGGAATCCATTTTTGGTGACGGTATCATCAGTGAAAGCGGTGAACGCAGATCGATTCCCTTCACGTTGAACAGCAACGTTACCACTGAAAAGAGCTATCAATTTAATATCGTTACCAGCATGGAAATCGTGATGACCGATGCGGATGGCAATACAGAACCACCCTTTACCATGAAGATGCATTTCCATGAGAATGAGCTCTACACCGGAACCGGTTTTGCCAGTGAAGAGATGGACATGGATGATGGTGAAGTTTTTATCATTTACGATTTAAAAAACTCGGCCATGGTCATGCTGATGGAAAGTGAAGACGGTAAGTTTTCATTTGCCTACGACTGGTCTCAAATGCTCGAACCTGAAGATGAAAGTATTCTTGAGGATGACCCGGAAGAGTTCGAAGAGTGGGAAGGTTTTACCCATATTGGCAGCAAATCCATTCTGGGTTATCAATCGGAAGGATATGAACTGCGCGATGATTCATCCGTTACAGAAATATGGGTTACCCGCGATGCTGCATACGGAATGATAAACATGTTCCAGGCTCATACCAATGCCAAACAGCTTCAGGATACGTTGCCGGAAGATTATCCACATGGTATGATGATGGAAATGACCAGTGAAGATCTTGAAAGTGGCGAAAAAACAATTATGCGTGTTACCGACATACAGAAAAATGCAAATGTTACCTTTATCATGAACGATTATCCTGTAATCGGGTTTGGGAAATAGGAGAATTCAAACAAACCATTTTTCATGAAAATTACTATTGCCGGCGGACATGGCAAGATAGCCATGTTGCTGCACCCCATACTCAAAGACAAAGGCCATTCGGTTAAAGGGTTGATACGAAAACCTGAGCAGGCAGAAGCCCTTCGACGCGCCGGGGCTGAACCGGTGATCTGCGATATCGAAAAAGAAGAAGATATCTCGGAAGCCGTTGGCCGTGCCGATGCCGTAATATTTGCAGCCGGAGCCGGACCCGGCAGCGGGGCGGAACGCAAATGGACCGTCGATCGGGACGGTGCAGTTAAACTGATGAAGGCTGCCCATAAAAACGGAATACCCCGCTATATAATGATCAGCGCCATGGGTCTGGACAAACCGAGAGGAAATGAAGTATTCCAGGTCTATCAGAAAGCCAAAGCGGAAGCTGATGAAGCGCTTCGTAACAGCGGGCTGGACTATACCATCATCAAACCGGGACGGCTGACCGACGAGCCGGGAACAGGCAACGTTGCCCTGGCACCGGATCTGCCACGCGGTGAAATACCCCGTCAGGATGTGGCCCGGGTAATTGCCGAAATCCTGGAAAAACCGGAAACTGCCGGCCACACATTTGACCTGGTGTCCGGAGATACTTCGATTCGTGATGCTATAAACCGCGCACTGGCAAAAGCCCCCGGAAGATAATTAAATGGTGAAACCAATGGCCTGGTATGGCCGGGAGTCAAAACAGGTGCGTTAAAAGCCGCCCATGACTTGCTGCACCCGCACTTTGTAAAACCGTGTTAATTAATTAAAAATGAACAATTTGCGGAACAGATCTGAGTCAAATTCGTTGTATTATAAACCACTTAATTTGAAATTAATACCAGACCCACTTTACATATATCATGCTTAAATATTTGTTTGTAATAATGTTCGCTATTTCAATGATTGCCTGTGAGAGCGATCCTCCACCTCAGGATCCTGCTCAGCAGCAACAGCAGCCGATGGATGAAGAGATGCCCGGCCAAATGCAACAACCAACCGTAGACACGGATGTTTCTGACGAAGAACTCGAACAATTTCTTGATGCATCTGCCAAAGCACAAGAAGTTCAGATGGGCTTTCAGCAGCAGATGATCGATATCGTTGAAGGTGAAGGAATTGACGTTGAAACCTATATTCAGATTGCCGAAGGTATTCAGATGGGGCAGGCTGAAGAGGACATCGATGTTAGTGAATCCGATATGGAGAAATTTCGCAGTGCATCAGCCTCTATTGAAGAAGTAGGGCAGGAAATGGATGCGCAACTGGCAGAAGCCATTGAAGAAGAAGGAATGAGTATGGATCGGTTCCAGGAAATTAATATGGCTATCCAGCAAGACCCGGAACTTCAACAGCGAATTCAGGAAAAAATGGGAGCTCCGCAGATGCAACAGCAGCAGCCGGATGCCCAACCGCAGGAATACTAATTTCCAATAACCAATAACTACCACCCCCCTCTGTCAATTGTTGCCTGTTAATTGTACATTGCCGGTTAATATTTTAACACACTACTCAAGGCGACAAGACTATGACAGGATTCTATATATTGCTCGGACTGCTGGTGTTGGCTGTAATCATTGCAGTTTCTATTTACAACCGACTGGTAGCCCTCAGAAACCGATTTAAAAATGCATTTGCCCAGATCGATGTGCAGCTCAAGCGAAGATATGATCTGATTCCAAACCTGGTGGAGACGGCCAAGGGATACATGAAACATGAAAGTGAAACCCTGGAAGCTGTCATTCAGGCGCGAAATCAGGCGCAACAGGCTGAAAAGAAGGTCGCACAACAGCCGGATGACCCGCAGGCCATGAAACAACTTATGGGCGCCGAAGCCTCCCTGACCGGATCACTCGGCCGCCTGTTTGCCCTTTCGGAAAACTATCCCGATCTGAAAGCCAACCAGAATATGATGCAGCTCTCGGAAGAGCTCTCATCAACCGAAAACAAAATTGCTTTTGCCCGGCAGGCCTTTAACGATGCGGTGATGAACTATAACACAGCCCGCGAGAAATTTCCGAATATCATCTTTGCCAACACATTCGGATTTACCCAGGCTCAGCTTTTCGAAATTGAGATGACGGAAGAGCGTGAAGCTCCGTCTGTATCGTTCTAAACCCGGTTTAATCCACTTATTTCATGGACTTTTTTGAAGCGCAGGATCGTGCACGACGGGTCACGGGCAAGCTGATTACGCTTTACCTCGTTGCCGTTATCCTCATTATCATTTCTGTATACCTGGTAGCACTCATTCTCTTTGGAAATATAGGAGCGGTGCAGCCGGGAGCACCATTGACAGAGTACATCTGGCAACCGGGCCTGTTGTTGACGGTCTCCACAATCATCCTGATCATCATTGTTTTGGGTTCCCTCTACCGGATCAGCCAGTTGCGAGGCGGCGGTTCGGCTGTTGCAGAAATGCTGGGAGGCCGGAAAGTAGAACCCTCCACCCGCGATCCGAAAGAGCGTCAGCTTGTAAATGTCGTCGAAGAGATTTCAATCGCTTCAGGGGTGCCGGTGCCGGATATCTATATCCTCGACAACGAGGAAAATATCAATGCTTTTGCAGCAGGGTACGGAACCAATGATGCTGCAGTCGGAATTACCCGTGGTGCCCTTGAGCAGCTTAATCGCGATGAGATTCAAGGCGTAATTGCTCATGAATTCAGCCACATCTTCAACGGCGATATGCGTTTGAATATTCGCCTGATCGGTATCCTGAACGGGATTCTCATCATACATATCGCTGGCATGATCCTGATGCGCAGCACCATGTATTCGGGCATGGCGCGCCGGGGTGGTGGCCGCGGACAAGGTGGCGGGAATGCCACCATAGCGATTATCCTTTTTGGTCTCGCGCTGATTATTATCGGATATATCGGAATGGTTTTCGGCCGGATGATTCAGGCAGCCATATCGCGCCAGAGAGAGTACCTTGCAGATGCTGCAGCCGTACAGTATACCCGTAATCCGGAAGGCCTTGCCGGAGCATTACGCAAGATCGGACAAAAAAAACACGGAGGGAAAATCAACGACGGCCACTCCATGGAATTGAGTCATCTCTTTTTTGCAAGCAGCTTCCATTCCGCCCTCGATTATTTGTTTGCCACCCACCCCCCGCTTGAAAAACGAATCAAAGCGATCGATCCGGCTCACGACAAGGAGCATGAAAAAATGAAAAAGAAAATCGACCGGAGGTTGGAGAAAGACCGTGTAGCCCGTGCCAAGAGCACTACCCGGGCCGGAGCGACTGGAAGCGGGCTACCGGGTGGAGAGATGCTGCCCGGATTCCGGCCGGAGGTTCTTCTGGCGGCCATCGGGACAATTGAAGGTGAACAGCTCAGTCAGGCCGGGAAACTGCTGCAATCCATTCCACAAAGTCTGAGGCAGGCAGCACACGAACCTCTGGACGCAGAAGCATTGATTTACGGGTTACTTATATCCGGCCAGGATCAGGATAAAGAGAACCAAATACCGGAATGGCTTTGGAGTGATCTGGATGAGAAAATAACGGGGAGGCTGGCAAAACTGCTGCCTGAACTTCAAAAGGCCCGGCGGGAATGGTTTCTTCCCCTTGCAGAACTCTCCTTGCCCACTCTGCGGAAAATGAGCAGTCAACAGTACCAGGAGTTTCGCAAATCAATAAAAAAACTGGCTCATGCCGATCAGCGGGTCAGCCTGTTTGAATTTGCCCTTGAGAAGATGATTATCCGACAGCTCGATAGCTTTTTTTCCGACCGGAAAAAACCGGAGATCAGACATCACCGCCTCAAATCTCTCAACAGAGAGATGTCGGTTTTACTCTCCGCACTTGCATATGCTTCGGACAGTGAAACGAAAAACGCATTCGAAGCCGGCAGAAAATCAGTCGAAAAAGTATTACCGGCAAATGTACAGCTTTTGCCTGAGAATGAATGTGGAATCGATCAACTCGACAAGGCATTGGATGAACTTGCCGCATCGGCCAACCCGGTAAAGAAGTATGTAATCACTGCAGCCATCTATACGGTTGCATCGAACGAAAAAATCAGCCATGATGAAGCTGAACTGCTCAGGGCTATCGGTGAGGCACTCGACACCCCGATTCCGGTTATGGCTATATCAGATTAAGCTGATCCGGATAGTTTTTTTTGTTACGACAGTAGTGAATCCGCATGAATCATTTGACCTCACCTGTCGAATCAATCCCTTTCAGCCTGGTTCACGTCCCCCGAAAGCATCCGGGAGTCATCATATTACCGGTATCTGCACAAGTAAGGATTTGTCAGATATTTAAAAAACTTTGAGAGGCTCATGGCAATCGCTTTGATTTCCAATTCTCCATCCTTTCGAATATTTTCGGTCGTAAAATTTATTAGATTGTTCTTTTCGATCTCTCCGGCATTATTCACCAAGCTCATTTTTTTGTACGCGAAACGATATTTGGTCATGGGCAAGGTGTCTCGGAAATGGTGGTGCAAACGTCCCGTACAGCTGTCGGGACGTTGAGCAAACCATTTTTGAGACAACGCATCCCGACGGCTGCCGGAAAAATTTTGCAGCGTGTGACAATACGTTGAATAAGATTTAAAGCTTTGTTTGATGTATCTTGCTGATAGACATAGCGATAAAACTAATCAACTATTTTTTGTAAATAATGCAGGCTAAACTAAACATACTATGATTGTATACCTGGACGGTGATTTTCTCAGGCAGGAAGAAGCCAAAATTTCTGTTGCTGACCGCGGTTTTATTTTTGGTGATGGTATTTATGAAGTCATCAGAGTAGTAAATGGAAATTTTTTCAGGGAAAAAGAACATTTGGACCGGCTGAAAGAAGGGCTGGAGGGGCTGAAAATCGACTTTGACCCGTCTGAAAAAGCGAAAATTCCGGAAGTAAGCCGGGAACTGCTCAAAAAGAACAATCAGTTGACCGGGGAGGCAACGGTTTATCTGCAGATAACCAGGGGAGCTGCCTGGCCGCGCACTCACACCTTTCCGGAACCGACTGTAAAACCGACTCTCTATATTTCTACCGACACGTTTATTCCGCACACCGAACTTCATGAAAAAGGGGTGGATGTGATCACTCTTTCGGATGTTCGCTGGAAACGGTGCAATCTGAAAACGATACAGCTTTTACCCAATATCCTCGCAAAACAAAAGGCCGCAGAGGCTGGCGTAAACAGTGCGGTGATGATTCGCGACGGTGTGATAACGGAAAGTCCCAATGCCAATATTTTCGCTGTCAGAGACGGTGTGCTTTACACATTTCCTGCCTCAAATTATATCCTCAACGGCATTACCCGGCAGACCGTCATTGAATTAGCCGATAAACTCCAGATTCCTCTCAAGGAGACACCTATCCGCGAAGAGGAGCTCTATGATCTGGATGAACTGTTTTTCACAGGTACAACCACCGATATCCAGCCGATCATAGAAATCAATGGCCGACGGCTTGCCGACGGCAAACCCGGGCAGGTGGTAAAAAAGATCCGAAAAGCCTACAATGAACGCATGTATGGGTAGTCGTTGCTGGTGAATACTCGATCCGGACAATACCACGCACCAATCAAACATAAACCACATCTCATTCCGTTGGCGCTTCATGTTCAATAGATGAGCGATCTGGGCTCACCAAGCTCATTTATTACATGCGTAAGTGAAATACGAATAAATCCTTGTCTTGTTTCTTTTCTCTTAATCCTGCTTATTAGGGTATACCTTCCTAAACGGAGAATTCAATGAATTTCAATAATTTTACCAGAAAAGAATTCCTAAAACATCTGTCACTGGGCGCCGGAGCGGTATTTGCCCTGCCTGCCCTGGGACCGCTTGATCTGTCCCGCAACCGGAAGTATTATGAAACCTGGCGCGATATACGCGAACTGCCCGATGACGAAAAACTCGGGATCGCCCTGGTGGGTCTGGGCAGCTACAGCAACGGACAGCTTGGGCCGGCGCTGCTGGAGACAAAGTTGTGCAAACTTTCCGGGGTTGTAACCGGGACTCCTGAAAAAGAAGATCAGTGGGCAGAGCAATACGGAATCAAACGATCGAATATTTATAATTACGACAATTACGACAGTATCGTTGATAACCCGGAAATCGATATCATCTACATCGTACTGCCAAACGGAATGCATGCAGAATACTCTATCCGGGCGGCTGAAGCCGGCAAGCATCTCATTTGTGAAAAACCGATGGCAACCTCAGTCAGCGACTGCAGGGACATGATTGAAGCCTGCCGGAAAGCGGACCGCAAGTTGAGTATTGGTTACAGGCTTCATTATGAGCCGCACCACGAAGAGGCGATGAGACTTGGAAGGGAGCAGGTGTACGGTCCGGTGAAAGAGATCGAAGGCGGACTTGGATTCAATATTACCGGAAATCCGGATGCCTGGCGTCTCGACCAAGAACTGGCAGGTGGCGGACCGTTAATGGATGTTGGTGTTTATGTGATCCAGGCTGGCATCTACACACTGGGTGCGCTTCCCGAGGCAGTGACGGCATACACAGAGCTGACGATGCCCGATATTTTTGATGAAGTGGAAGAGACCATTTTTTGGGAGATGGAGTTTCCCGGCAGTGCTGTGTTGAAAGGAGAGTGCAGTTATACCCAGGGATCCAACTACCTGAGGTCGGACGCCCGGAATGGTAAATTCAGCATTCAGCCGGCCTACAGCTATAGGGGTATCGCCGGTGAAACCGTTAGCGGGCCGATGGATTTCCCGCAGGTCAATCAACAGACATTGCAGATGGATGCCTTTACCGACCACATTCTCAACGGCAGCAAAAACCTGGTCCCCGGCGAAATGGGAATGCGGGACGTGGATATTATGATGGAGATCTACAAAGCCGCCGAAACCGGCGAATGCATTGAACTTGACATGTCGGGTTACAGCGTGTAAGGAATTCTCTCCTCATCTACATAAAAATCTCATATTCTGTTATATTAAGGTGACTTGATATTATTCAGAAAAGGCCCTCGCACTAAACTACATTTACTAACCAAAATTTTTATCCGAGTAAAATGAAAACAATCAAATTAGGTTTCGTAGGATCCGGCTTCATCGCAAAATTTTTAACAACTGCCATGATTCAGGTACGCAACTGCGAGCTTAGTGCAATCTACAAACGCAATGGCGCCGAGGAGCTTGCCTCTTATGCAAAAGAGAACGGGCTGGGCGACCCAAAACTTTTTGACTCGGTCAAAGAACTATGTAATCATGTGGATGCCGTTGCCATTTTTTCCCCCAATTTCACCCGTCTTGCCATCATGGAGGAGATTGCCGATGCTGTCAAAGAGGGAGCGGAGTTAACCGGTGTGATATGTGAAAAACCCCTGGGCCGGACCGTTGCAGAAGCCAGGCAGATGGTTGAACTGGCTCGCGGAGCTGAATTGAAAACCGCATTTTTTGAGAATCAGCTCCATATGAACGTCATCAATAATGCACTTGATCAGCTCAGGCCCCAGCAGAAAGTGATGGGAGACTTTCACCTGGCCCGCAGCACCGAAGAACATGCCGGCCCGCATAGTGCCTGGTTTTGGGATCCTGTCCGCCAGGGAGGCGGCGTTCTATCCGATATGGGTTGCCACAGCATTGCTGCCTGCCGCCATATTCTGACCCCCGAAGGCAAGGGGCCGTCTTTCTTGCAGCCGGTTGCCGTACAGGCAGAAACTTCGCTGCTCAAATGGGGCCAGCCCAAATACCGTAAGCAATTGAAAGATACATATGGGGTCGATTATGAAGAGACCCCCGCCGAAGATTTCTCAACCGGCATCATCACCTTCAAAAACCCGGAAACCGGGCAGCTGGTCAAGGGACAGTTCACAGATTCATGGATGTACGACAAACAGGGCCTGCGGGTGGCAATGGACGGTCTCGGCCCCGGATATGCCCTGGAAGTGAATACGCTAATCTCGCCTCTTGAAATATTTATCGGCGATGAAGCCGCTGAAGGAGTGGCCGATGCAGAAAAAGCCCTTGAAAAATCAACTGCTTCCCGTGGCCTGCTCGCAGTACATCCCAATGAAGCCGACCTCTACGGGTATGCAGCCGAAATCCGGGATATGGTACAAGCCTTCAGTAAAGGTGAAGATGCGAAGCTTACTTTTGAGTACGGCCTGGAAATAACCTGGATGGTTCAGGCAGCCTATATGGCCGCTGAACAGAAGAAGACCCTCGACCTGACAGACGATATTGTCAAAAATGAGATTGAAAAATACAAATCCCTTATTGCGCAGGGCAAAGGGGCTGACCTTCTGTATAGTTGATGCTGCTCAATACCGGTCAAAAAAAATCAACCTCAGCTATACTTTTCGTTTGAATTTGGGGTTAATAAACCAACAGGCATTCCGGAGGTTTTGACAACTTTCGGGGTCATCGGCCTGCAGGGATTATTTTTTATTACAAAATTAACATTGAAACAATGACCCCGCCCCTGCCATCCCACAGCGCTTGTCGGGATTTCCGGACAAAAAAATTGCACGACTTTTTTGGTTTATCCCGTAGTCAAAAATTCCGCATCATTTATGCAACTGGCTGATGTTTTCCTTAATCTTGAGCCGAATTTAGTAACCGAACCCCATTTTTAAAAAATTGAAACAAGAGCAGCAAAAAGATCAACAATCGAAAAGGACCTTTATCCCGGATGAGACAAGATGGAAAGAGTGGCCCTGGCTTTCCTTAAAGGGATTTCTAATGGGGTCTGCCGATATTATTCCCGGGGTAAGCGGAGGCACGATGGCACTCATTACCGGAATTTATGACCGGTTGATAAACGCCGTGCGTAGTGTTGACCGTAATTTTATTTCCTCCCTTTTTAAATTCCGTTTCAGGCAGATCCTTGAAGTCTTTCACTGGAAATTTGTACTGCTCCTCTTCACGGGTATCATTGCCGCCGTCATTTTCTTTACCCGTATTGTGCCCCTGCAAGTTTACATGCAGACCCATCCGGAACTCATTTACGGGCTCTTTTTCGGGCTGATCCTGGGGTCTGTTCTCGTTCTCCTGAAAGAGGTGACCCAGGAAAACCGTACTCTTAAATCGTACGCATCACTTGCAATAGGAACCGCGATTGGCTTTGGGATTGTCTCCATTGTCCCGACGGCCACCCCGGAAACATTTTCTTTTGTGTTTCTGAGTGGCATTTTTGCCTTTTCCGCGTTGATCCTGCCGGGTATCTCCGGATCATACATATTGTTGATACTCGGAAAATACGACTATGTACTTGAAAACCTTGGCCGGTTGGGAAATGACGGGACATTTGATGCCGCCCTGGCCCTTTTTCCGTTGTTTCTCGGCGGTGCAGTCGGCCTTGCCGTTTTTTCCCGGATACTGTCCTGGCTGCTTCGCGAATATCATGCCCTGACCCTGATGGCCTTGATCGGATTTCTGATCGGATCCCTCTATGTGATTTGGCCTTATCAGGAAAGAGACTTTCGCGAAGTTGTTTACCTTGTGGAAGAATACAGCATCAATGATCCACTTGTTCAAGACCTGAAAGAGTCTCCCCAAAATAACATGCAGCCAAGGTATATGCGACTCGGTGACATATTGAATCCCGATGCTCCCTCTCAAGAATTATACAGGATTGAAGTGGAATATATAAACCGAAGCCTGATCCAATCTGATCCGTTTATCCCGTACATTACCAACAAGGAACCGAACAATAATTATGATTTTTGGGGCGGCATTTACGGTTTTCTGATAGGAATCGTGCTTGTAGGCGGGCTGGATCATCTCCGGCGTAAAAAATAGGGAAATCCCTACAATTGGTTTCTGTTGATTTACTATTTTTATGACGAGTGATATACATTGTCATAAGTAAAAAATTGTCGTAACCAGAGATAAGTACTGACTATCTAGCTCAACTTCCGCAAAATATCGATGTAGTTGCTGTAAAGATAAAATTTATTGAAAAGTAATGGCAATATTGAATTGAATGGCATAAACTTTCATACACTAATAATTAAAACTATTTTGTCCGTATCACTACATAACATCGCTTAAAGCCAAATGACAGCCAAAGTTTAAACTTTCGCGGAACTTGTGCTAACACCTTAAAACAATTAAGTCATGATTGAGATTAAAAAAATTCTTGTGTCAACCGACTTCTCCAAAGGATCCGAGGCCGCCTATCCTGTAGCCCAAAAAGTAGCCTCTAAGTTCGGCAGTAAAATCGATTTTATACATGTCATTCCAACATTAAAATACCTGAATGAGAGTTTGAAAAAAGTGGGAGCTCCTCTGGATATGGACAAGGATATTTATCCAAAAATAATGGAAGAGTCAGAACATCTCTGCGCGAAGGCCATGTCCAGCTATATTTCGGACCGCAATAAGGGGCAATATTTTGTAAAAATCGACCGGAAACCATCCGAAGCTATTGTGCAGCATGCTATCAATAACAATTATGATATGATTATCATGGGCGCACGCGGGAAGCACGGTACAAGTATGCTTCGTGGCGGGACCACCGAAAAGGTAATCCGGGGGTCAAAAATTCCCGTTTTTTCAGTCGATGCCAAAGTGAATGAAAGCAGCATCGATAATATTTTAATGCCGACCGATACTTCACCCCTGTCACTGGCTGCTTTTCCGCTCACCGTTGGCCTTGCCGATACGTACAATGCCACCATTACACTGTTGCATGTGATCGAACTCTATGGCAGTATATCAGAAGAAATTCCCCGCCAACCGGAAAAAGGAGAGCTGTTGTCCATTTATGAAGTAGTGATGGAGCGATTGAACAATTTTCTTGCAGACGCGGGTAAAGATCAGATTAAAATACAACGGACCGGGAAAGACTATGAAGACCAGGTTGTAATTACCGATGGCGATGAGAGCCGAACCATTCCACTCCACACAATAATAGAAAAGGGAATCTCTGCGCACTATGAGATTGAGCACTACGCTCAAAATTATGCCGATCTGGTGATTATGGCAACTCACGGGCACAGTGGATTTGCGCATCTGATTCTCGGCTCTACTGCTGAGAAAGTTGCTCAATACGTCAGCAAACCGGTTATCACGATGAGGCCAGACAAGAAACTATTCAAAAACTGAACCCGCTATTGTAACTGGAAAAAAACAGGTATTGCAACACTTTGGATTCCCCTCATCCATGAAGCGATCGTGCTCCACTATCAATCCGTAAGACAATGATGCCTGCCCACTGCAACTGGTAACTGAACACCCCACAAATTAAAGTGCTGAACGCACTTCAATTATCTCCCCGCAGTCTGTCCCGATTTTTCGGGGAGGGGATAATGTCCACTGCCACTGCCACTGCTTCTGCTACTGGTAACTGCCACTGCCAACTGTTCCATGTTAATTCAAGCCGCGCTGCAGCCCCCTTTCTGTAAATCTCCAGTCGGGGATCGGATCGTTGATGGTGCGGTTATCCCAAATCAGCTCTGTTTTCCGGCCCTCTTGCAGATCATACATTGTCATTTTTAACGGGCTCCACACATCTTCATACAGATTTTCAAATTGTTCTGCCTCAAGCCGGCGGATGACTTCTCCCTGATCATCCAGGTATTCAACTACCTGCGGGGTATATTTTTCGCGAAGGATGACAAAGGAAACCTGGTCATACTGCCGGCTTCTTAAATGCCGCGCACGAATCCGGTAGTATTCATCATCCGTCTCTATCCATAGAAATTCAAAATCGTCCGGGTCCTGGCTGGCAAGGTCTTCATAGGTGAAATCACTTCCCATAAACCGGTCACCCCGCTCGGCCGATGATATCGTTTGAATGCGTCCAACATCCGGCAGGTACAACCTTTGCACATCACTCCCATTTTCACTGATGGACAAAAAGCCGGTACCCCGGACACTGCCCGGAGATTCAAACAACAACAGGCTTTTCGACTGATCCTCATCGTTATAACTGTAGGATCGGATAACCCTGGTACGTGTTCTCCCCCGCGGATCATGAATGATCATTTCCAGCCTGGCGGTTTCATAATTGATCTTAGCCCGGCGATCATCCATCTCGTCAAATACCTTTCTCGCCGCCTCTTCGTCTTCAGTACGTTCCTGGCCAAATGCACCGGAAAAAAAAAGCGTGGACATAATAAGTGTTGCAAAAACCGCGAAAATGGACAGCCGCATACAGAAGGTTTTTTAACTGAATTCAGAGGTAAATGATATGAACATTCGATTTTACCCAGGCGTTCAAAACTTCGGGATTGACACCACCTTTATGCTCGGCACATTTAAACCGGTACTACTTAGTGAATGGCAGACGTCTTGGGTTGACTCCATCCATTTCTCCGAACTTCGGGCAGCTTCAGCCGAAGGTTTACTCACCTTCCAAACATCAAAAAACCCGGCTCTTCATGAAAAAACCGGGTTTCAATATCATCTACCCAAAAAAGTTATTTGGCCTTCTTTGCCCTTCGTGGCCCTCTGCCAGTGTGTTTATCGGTTATTTTGTAATTGGTTATTGGGATACTTCGGAAGGAATGACCATCTACTGACAGTATTGATGATACTAACCGAATTTAATGGTTGCATCACTAGTGGACCGGGACCCGTGTTCAAATGACAATTTCAGGATAACTAACCGGAATCAGGGGTCAAGAATCGCTTCGATACGGCTTTCAATATCATTCAGATGAACCCTTGTTGCCCGGTCCTGCACCCGGTTTTTAGAGTCTGATACATCTGTCAGCAGGGTTTCAAGCTGATCCCTTACAATCGGTCGAATATCGGACTGACTCACATTCACCTGGGTCCATCCGACAAATTGCCGGAAGGCAGCCGGGATACCGGGAAGCTCTTCAGTCATCAGATGTTCCATTCTCTCAATATATGCCCGCTGCAGATTCCGGCGGTGAACGTCAACCGGTTGATTCCCTGTCAATTCACTCCAGATCTCGCCCCGCACATCATCCATCATCTCAAACGGACTGTAGGTTTCATCCTTTCTTCGCTCGTATTCAATTAACCGGGCCAAACGCTGTGGGTCCAGCAGCTGGTTGAGCAAACTGACCTGCCGCCCTCGATACTCATCGATGAATCCTGCCTGGTTAATTCGATCCAAAATGTCATCATTGACAATCCAGGTGGGGGAGGAAAAACCGTGCTGCCCGAGAAACATGACGGACCTCTGCTGCATTTCTTTTTCAACCGGTGTATAGACAGCCCCTTCCTGATCGAATGTTTTATGATCTTCATAGACTCCACCCACGTTCGCAAGTGCATGCCCCATATATCTCCACCATTGTGTAGCGATTTGGCCATACAATTCCTCCAGATCATCATATGTCGATCTGTCTTCATAGATCCATTCCATCAGATTGTCTGTTATAACCTGAAGGTTAGCCAAACCGTACTCACCTGCTTTGATTGCATCATCACCCAGATCTTCGTTTTGAGAGCGGGGATCGATTCTGCTGCTGGTCTGCCTTCCATAGAAGTAACGGTGATCGTCAGCTCTTTCCACAACCCAGTCGTGCAGTGTTTCACGCTGTTCCTCCACCGGTTTGTCGCCAAACCAGGAGTAACCCCATTTCACTGCCCACTTATCATATGTACCGACCATTGGCAAGAAATTGGTAACGCCATCACCCGGCTGTGCCACATAATTGAACCTCGCATAATCCATGATGGATGGAGTCGTTCCGTGTTTATCCGTAAACGAAGGTGATCTCAGAGAATCCACCGGGAAGGCATAGCTTGACCCGAAATTATGAGGAAGGCCGATCGTGTGACCGACTTCATGGGCTGATACAAATCGAACCAGTTCACCCATAACCTCTTCCTCAAATTCCACACCTCTCGCCTCGGGATTGGCAGCGGCGGTCTGCACAAAATACCAATTCCGCAGCAGGTTCATCACATTGTGATACCAGCCTATACTGGATGTAATGATCTCACCCGACCTCGGGTCATGGACATGTGGTCCGTATGCGTTCTGGATGGGTGAGGCAAAATAGCGAATCATGGAATAGCGCACATCTTCAGGGCTGAATTCCGGATCCTCCTCTTCGGTTGGAGCCATTTTGGCTTTGATCGCATTTTTAAAACCGGCCTCTTCAAAAGCCGGCTGCCAGTCTTCCACACCTTTTGCCAGCCATTTACGCCACTGTGTCGGGGTTGCCGAATCGATGTAAAATACGATGGGTTCTTTTGGCTCAACCAACTCGCCCCGCAGATAGGCTTCCTTATCTTTTGGTTCCAGCCGCCAGCGAGTTACGTTCTGCACCTGCTTGGCGCGCTGGGCGTCGAGACCATAGTCAATCTGTGAGACACTGAAAAACCCGACCCTTTCATCCAGGCTTCGGGCTTGCATCGGCTCTTCTGGAAGAAGTATCATACTGTGATTGATTTCCAGTGATATGGCGTTAGTTGCTGAATTTGATGGCGGGTTGGAGGCATCATAGGTCAACAAATGCCTTGCCTCAACATTTTCAGGGAAACTTCTGATATGTTCGATAAATGTGCGGCTCCCGTCGAGACGGCGAACCCGGTACTGATTTCTGCGATTGCCCTGGAGTCCGAAAGCAGGCACATCGGTCAAGAGCAGGTCATTGATCTCTATCACCACCCCGGTTGAGTCTTCATTCAGGGCTTCGATGTCGAATGACATGATGATGGGCTCAAAATTTGAGTTCCGAATGGCTTCATAGATGGGCAGAGTATCATTTGCTGTATTGTTATAAGAGATCCGCCGAAGCAGTACATTGTCGTCGCGCCGCTCCCAGCGCAACACCTGGTTGCCCAGTCTTTCCCCGCCATAGCCTATACCTTCGGCGGTTCTGGCGATGCGTGAAACCATCAGCATTTCTTTTCCCAGCAGGGAATCCGGGATTTCATAAAAATATTTATCATCCTGCTTATAAACAGTAAACAGTCCTTCATCCTTTTCAGCATCATCCGTGATGACTTCGCTGAATGGTTTTATTCCATTATTTGGTCCAGCAGGCCTTTGAGGTCTCTCACGTCTCTCTGCCGGTTCCTCAGCTGTAGTTCCAAACAATGTACAACTACTAAGGAGAATAGCAGACAGCAGTATAACTGCCAGAGAGTTTAGCGTCGAATTCATGTAGATTCAATTTATTTTTGATTAGGGTATTTTTTGCAAACCTTTAAAAGTCTGTCATCAATTCGTGGTAATCAAGCGTTGCCGCCACGATTTGTGTTAAAAATTGATAACATTAATGCCCTGATTCTCCCTTTAATCCGCATTTTACTACGTGTTAAAAAGATGAGCGCTCTGTACTCACCAAGCTCATTTTTTAAGGTGTCGGAGTTCATCTTTTCCCTCCCGACGGCGGTCGGGACTTGAGCAAATCATTTTCACTTCAACGCAGCCCACGTGCAAATCTCGGCTTCGCGTACAAAAAATGAGCCCCGACAGCCGCCTATCAGACTTACTGAAGAGTTCCAATAGGATAATATCCAGGTTTTTTTATAAGAAAATACCAGCCAGCCGGAGGCAGGCTAACCGACAGCGCAGGGTTTGACTCTATGCCCCGAATCAGTCCCCTCAGGCTGGGGTATTACCTAAACCCAGATAGCATTCGGGGGGTGGAAATGAGCGCAGGTATACATTCTGTGATTATTTTAATGGATCAAATTTTCGTGCTGCGTACTGATTCACTATTTCATACAAGACATACCCAAATTTTGTAAGAATTGCGTATTAAGGCAAAACAAGTTCGATGGTTAAATAATTAAAACGCAAAACCACCAATTACCCCTTGCAAAAGGGAAAAACCATCCACAAATTCCCGTTGCCGTGAACGGGCAACATTATTTCAGTAAATAAACTGACCTGAGTCAGGGCAATCGGGGTATTAATTGGCCTTATGTTTGTAACATTTTTCCGACCCAAAGAGTCGGGAAATTAAACCACCTATGATTAAATGCAAAATGAGCTATAACTCCATTATCATCACCGGTGCAACATCCGGCATTGGCCGGGAACTGGCACGGCTTTGTATTGAAAAAGGATATAAAACGGGGGGAACCGGCAGGCGCATCGACCGGCTGCAAGCCATGAAAGAAGAGTATGGCGACCTATTTTACTATAAGCAGATGGATGTCACCCAATTTGAAGATGCCAAAAGAGGGTTGCTTGACCTGGCAAATGAAATGGGCGGAATGGATATTGTAGTTCTGAACGCCGGAATTTCCAATATCAAAAAAGACTCGACTCTCGAAGCCGAACAGAAAGTGATCGATGTGAATGTTTCCGGATTTGTACAGCTTGCCAAAACCTCCTATGATTACTTCAGCAAACAGGGCCATGGCCAAATCGTCGGAATTTCCTCGGTAGCTTCCTTGCTCGGTTATGGCCTGTCGGCCCCGTATAACGCTTCCAAGGCTTTTATATCCAACTATATGCAGGGGTATCGGCAGAAAGCCAGGCGGGAGGATGCCTATATAGTCATCACCGATATCAAACCGGGCTTTGTCGAAAGTGAATTAACCGAGGGGCAAAAAGGAATGTTCTGGGTGGCCTCTTCCGAGAAAGCTTCCCGCCAAATTCTGCGTGCAATCGAAAACCGTAAAAACCATGCTTATATCACCAGCCGCTGGCGACTCGTCGCCTGGCTAATCAATGTGATGCCGAATTGGGTTTTGGACAGGATTTGATAAATTAAAGAAATTTAAAAATTAAAGGAATTAAAGGAATTAAAGGAATGGATAAATTCAAGGAATGGGGGAGTTGGCGGTGGTTATTTTTTATTTGAAGTGTTGTTGTCTTTGGCTGTCTGGCGAGATGTAAGTAGTATGGCCAGAATTTCCGCGGCTTCCTTCTGTAATGGTTCAACAGTGACCTTATCTAAAAGAGAAAGATCTGATATAAATTCCAGCCAGAACTGAGTTTCGTCTGTTTCTTCAATAACAACCCCCAATTTTGCAATAAATTCACGCCTGGTTCGGCTTCTGCAGGCAGCCCTGTAATTTGCAGCTGTTGAAGTGGCAGATCTCATTACCTGCTTACGAATTATGAATGCCTCAGCATTTCGTGGCAGTTTCCTGGTTAAGCGGACAATATCAATAGCAAATTTCTTCGTCCTCCTTTGCATCTGCCTCGCAAATTCAATTTTACCCATTCCTCATATACCCCCATTCCTTGAACTTCCCCATTCCTTGAA